>DASXYR010000132.1:0-8697 GCA_036502385.1 Gemmatimonadaceae bacterium | reverse complement strand
GCGCCGGAGGCAGGTCTCTCAGGAGCGACCGGCCGTACCCTTTGTTCACCGCGCGAGGGTCCACCAGCACGATAACACCGCGATCGGTCGCCGTGCGGATTAATCGTCCGAATCCCTGCTTGAGGCGCAGCGCCGCGTGGGGAACCATGTACTCCGCAAAGGCGTCCCCGCCGCGCTCGACGATCGCCTCGCAGTGGGCCGCCGTCACCGGTTCGGTTGGAACCCTGAAAGGCAATCGCGCGATCAGAAGCCCTCTCAACGCTCTGCCGGGAACGTCGACGCCCTCCCAGAACGATGCCGTGCCGAGCAGAACCGCGCGTCCCGATTCCCGGAATCTCTTCAGAAGATTGTCACGCGTGTCCTCCCCATGAACGAATAGAGGGCGAGCGCGCTCCACGCCTCGCGCCCTCAGCTCGGCGGCTGCCGCGCGCACGTCCCGGTGGCTGGTGAAGAGCGCGAAGACGCCACCGTCGGCCGCGGCGGTTACGTCGATGATGCACCGGACGACAGACTGCATGTGTCCCGCCCCATCCACGTTCGGTGCCGGCGCATCCGTCGGCACCATGAACAACGCGTGGGTCCGATACTCGAATGGAGACGGAAAAATCTCCGTCACGACATTCGTTCCCATTGTATCCAGGCCGAGCCTTCGCGACAGGAAATCGAACCGCGCATCGTTCGTGAGCGTCGCGCTGGTAAGAATCGCCGTCTCGACCCGACTGAAGAGGTCTTCGCGGAGAATGGGAGCAAGATCCAGCGGCACCGATATCACCGCGACGTTCCCTTCCCTTCCGCGCAGCTCGATCCACCTGATCATCGGCTCACCGGCAGGTGGCCGCAGCGTACCTTCGAGCGCGAGCGCGACGCCCTCGAGACGTCTGCCCACCGCGGCCATCTCCGCGATCAACGGCATGACCGAGTCGTCGGGTTTTTTCGCGCCTTCCATTCGCGTGCGCACCATCTCCAGTCCCGACTTGATCATCGCGATCTCGCCGAGCAGGTCGGTGAGGGCCGCCGTCAGGCCGGCATTCCAGACGGCATCGTCCGCGAAGTTTCCGGTGAGGCGCCTCACCGTTTCCCCGTGAAACTGCAGGTAACTTTGAAGCAGGTCGAAGAGAAACGTCGCCTTCTCACGCGCCGCATTCACCGACGGCGTGAGGCTCTTCCGCACGATGTCCATGCTCGCGGTGTTCAACAGGTCCGGCGATGCGGCGAGCTTCATCTCGAGCGCGGGCAGGAGACCGCGACGTGGTCCCGATGCGTGGCGCAGCAGTCGGGAAAAGAGCTGTTGCAGGCCTCGCCTCGTCGCGGACGTACCAAGGTGGGCCGACGCGGCCTCCTCCATGTGGTGCGCTTCGTCCACGACGAGCCGCGTATACGCGGGAATCACAGCCGCGTCTTCCCAGTTCTGCTGAACGCGTCTCACCGCGACATCCGACATCAACAAGTGATGATTGACCACGACGACGTCGGCAGTGGCCGCGGTGCGTCGCGCCTGGAAGAGAAAACACCGGCCGTAGTGCGGGCACGCTGACTTGGTACAGAGATCGGGCTCGGCCGCGATTTCGTCCCACACCTCGGGGCGCGGAGGGGAGCCAAGATCCGCGAGCGAGCCATCAGTCGTTTTCTCAGCCCATTCGCCGATCGCCTCCAGTTCGGTGCGCGCATCATCGCCCAAGAGAGCGGATGCGAGGAGCTTGCTCTGCGCCAGCCGCAACAGGCACAAATAATTTCGCCAGCCTTTGAGCAGCGCAAACCTGACCTCCTGTTCGCCCTCGAACGCGTCAGCGAGAAACGGCAGATCCTTTCGAACCAGCTGCTCCTGGAGGTTGATCGTGTTCGTCGAGACGACCGTGCGCTGACCATTTGCCGCCGCCCAGCGGAGCGCGGGTACCAGATACGCGAGAGATTTTCCAACTCCCGTTCCCGCCTCGAGCAGTCCCACACCGCCGTCGTTGTATAGATCGGCGACCACGCCCGCCATTTCGCGCTGGCTCTCGCGATCTTCGTATTGCGCGAGCACTCTAGCGACCGCGCCAGAGGGGCCGAGGTCTTTCTCGACACCGGCGCGATCGAGCGGTACTCGCCCGTTCTCGCCGGCCTCGTCCTCGATAGCAGGAGAATCGGGCGCATACACTACGGGCAGATCCCAGTCGGGGCGCGCGATCACGATTCGTCCTCGTGGGCGATCTTGTAAGCGAGATTGCGCGGCGCACCGAGGCTTGTCACGAGATGGTCCATGACGTCGCGCGGCGCGTTGCCCTGCGCGCGGAGATGCTTTGCCGCGACGCTCAGCTCGTCTTCGCTCACTCGTTTTTTCTCGGCGCCGGCGATCACGAGGACGACTTCGCCCTTGGGATCCGCATCCCCGTAGATCCCCGCCAATTCGGCGACGCTGCCGCGCCTGAATTCCTCGAACTGCTTTGTCAGCTCGCGCGCAACAACCGCTGGCCTGTCGCCGGCACCAGCGTCGATCAGATTGCCGAGCGTAGCGGCGACGCGATTCGCGGCCTCGAACACCACTACGGTCGAATGTGATCCGACGAGTTCGGCGATGACCTCGGCGCGTTCACGCCCCTTGCGCGGCAGAAAGCCAAGGAAGGTGAATTTCTCCAGCGACATCCCGGAACCAACGAGCGCGGCCATGACGGACGAGGCACCGGGAATCGGAATAACTGGAATGTCGGCGTCGAGGGCAGCGGCGACGAGTCTCGAGCCGGGATCGGAGATCAGCGGCGTACCCGCGTCGGAGATCAGCGCGATCGAATCTCCGGCGCGAAGTCTCGCAACTAACCGGGGTGTTTCCTTCGCCTCATTGTGCTCGTGATATGAGCTGAGCGGCGTCGAGATCCTGTAATGGTCGAGAAGGCGTCTCGAGTGCCGCGTGTCTTCCGCGATGATCAGCGCGGCCGAGGAGAGGACCTCGACGGCGCGATGCGTCATGTCTCCCAGATTGCCGATGGGAGTGCTAACGAGATAGAGAGCCCCCGCCCGCTCGGAGCTCATCGCTCGGCCGCGACGGACTCCGCCGCCTACGCGGCGTGCTGCCTGAACTTCTCCGCTAGCGCCGGCTTGCCGGCGAAGCCGATCATCTGGTCGACGAGCTTTCCGTCCTTGAAGAACAGAATGGCGGGGATTGACCGGACGTTGAACTTCGTCGATGTCTTGAGGTTCGTATCGACGTCCACCTTTGCAACCTTTGCCCTGCCCTCATATTCAGCTGCCAGCTGGTCGAGCACCGGAGCGACCATGCGGCACGGTGCGCACCAGGTCGCCCAAAAATCGACCACGGCAAGCCCTTTGTGCTGCTCGATCTGCAGCTCGAAATCGGAATCAGTCACTTCCAGTGCATTCGACATTGTGTAATCTCCAACCCACGGATGACCCGCGGAAATTCGACGGTTAATTTCTGTGGGGTTCGACCCCTTCTTCAATTCAATTTAATGACCCCATCAAGTCCTCGCGGCGCCCGAATTTCACACGTTGGGATCGCTCTGGAGGCCCTCGGAGACGGCCTCCCCTTTTTCCGCGATGTTCTGGGTCTTGGACAGGTGAGACTCGACGATGCCGATGGAGCGCGCATCGTAGGGTTCAGCGCGGGTGAGTCCCTCGTCGAGCTGTTGGAGGCCGACAACCCCGCGTCGCCGATCGCGCGCTTCGTGGCGAAGCGCGGACCGGGGATTCATCACATTTGCTTTTCGGTGGACGACCTGGACGCGACGCTGGACCGCTGCCGCGCCGCCGGCATTCAACTCATCGACCAAACACCGCGCATCGGAGCAGAGGGAAAACGAATCGCCTTCCTGCACCCGAAATCCACGGGCGGGGTGCTGGTCGAGCTGTCAGATCACTGACTGGCTGGAGCGCTACTTCCGCAGAAATCGCGCACCGCGGCGATGTCCATGTTGTCCACGTACCAGCGTCCGCCGGGGCCCTGGATCGTATAGAATGTCGTCTGCCGTGTGAGGTTGTTCTTCTTCAGCTCCACGCGGACATCGCGGTGATCGGCCTGGCCGGACGTCTCGCCAAGAAGGCGATAGCTGTCTGTGTTGAAGTAGCAGGCGAGAATGACCTCGCGCTTTTCCAGCTCCGTTCTATCCATTGTCTCGCGGGCCGGACCGTTCTTGGTTCCGAACACGGTGGACATTGCCTGGATGTCGCGGGCGCGCGCGGCGAGAAGAAATTGATCGACGGCGAGCTGCGGGCTGACGGCTCCGGTGATCGAGCCGTAATTGCTGGGCCCGCTCTGAGTCGCGCTCGAACAGGCGGCAAGCAAAAGTAGACCAGCGACTATTCTGAACGACACTATAGGTTTCTCCACGGGAAATTGAGCTGCGACCTAGGGACGGTGACAATGCGGGCAAAGCAACAACGCCTCTATATCAATATTGACCATATCGCGACGCTTCGGCAGGCTCGGCGTGGCAGTGAACCTGATCCGGTGGAAGGCGCCGGCGTATGCGAGGCAGCGGGCGCCGACGGCATCACCGCGCATCTCCGCGAGGACAGGCGTCACATGCAAGACGCCGACATCGAGAAGTTGAAGAGGACCGTCAAGACCTACTTCAATCTCGAGATGGCGTGCGTGGCGGAGATGCTCGAGCTCGCGCGGCGATTGAAGCCTGAGCAAGTAACGCTCGTGCCCGAACGAAGGGAGGAGGTCACGACCGAAGGCGGTCTCGATATCTCGAGCGATCCGGCTCGGATCAGGAAGGCGATCGACTCGCTCACTGACGCGGGGATTAGAGCGAGTCTCTTCATCGATCCGACAAGGGCGGCCGTCGAGCAGTCGAAGAAGCTCGGCGCCCCCGCCATCGAGCTTCACACAGGGAGCTACTCCCACAACCCGACGGAGAAAACTCTCGAGGCGCTGCGCGATTCGGCTCGATTAGCCGCCGACCTTGGACTCGCGGTGCACGCAGGTCACGGGCTCAATCTTCAGAACGTGGCTGCCGTCGCAGTGATTCCGGAAATCGAAGAGCTCAACATTGGGCATTCGATCATCAGCCGCTCGGTGTTCGTCGGTCTCGACGGGGCTGTGCGGGAGATGCGCGAAGCGATGCGTACCGCTCGGTCGTCATAGTGTGAGCGAGACTTTGACTGAAGCGGCCGGACGGGCGACCTTTCCGGCAATGATTTGGAGAACGTGCTGATGACGATGCCGGGCCGGCTGCTGGATTTCTTCACCCTCGAGGCGAGTGAGTATCTCACGCGCCTCGAGTCGATCGTCACGCAGAACGGAATGCCGGACGCGGATGCCGTCCGATTCGCGGCTGCCGCGCGTGGCTTGCGCGGCAGCGCGACAATGGCGAAAGCCAACGGCGTGTCGAGTCTCGCGAATACCGTCGAGCGAATAGCGGGCAGCGTCGTCCAGGGCGCGGTCAAGTGGGAGCCGGAGCTCCAACGCTCGATGGTCGGAGCGGTTGAAGATCTGAAGCTTCTGGTGCGATCGGTCAGAACGTGGGGGGCAGAGCAGGATGCGCGCGTCGAACAAAGCCTTGCGCGGCTCTCCCGCTACGCGCCGGCGGCTGTCGAGAGGAAGGAGGACATGATCCTGCCCATCTCTCAACTCTTTTACAACGACGACGGTCAGCATGTTGTCTACGTCGCGCCAAATCCCAAGACGCACTACGAGCAGCAGCTCCGCGAGACGGCCGGAATCGGACCGGGAACTCTTTCCCCCGACGTGAAGCGCGTTCCCACTCCCGCCCGCCAGGCATCTGCCGCTGCGGCAAAGACTCCCGCGCGTGGACAGGATCTTCGCGACGCGTTGAGCTCGAGCCTCGCCGCTATGCGTGGGTTGGAGACGAGGAATTCCGGACCCCAGCCGCCGGCGACAGAGCTTGTTCCAATCCAGGATCTGCTGTACCGGGGACGAAGCGCCATCGAGCGCGCGGCTGAGATTCGTCGAGCGCTGAAAAAGGCGGGCAACGCCCCCACGCGCGCGCTCGTCGACGAGCTCGTCGACCTCGTAGAGCTCGCCTCGACGGAGTAGCGATTGAAGCCAGGATGGCGCGCCGCGCTCGGAGGCGTGCTGAGTCTGGCGCTCATCTACTGGACGCTGCACGGGATCTCGCCATCCGAAGTGGCACAGCGCCTCTCGCGCGCCGATCCGCTTCTCTTCATCGCTGCGATGTTCTGCGCGACGGCCATCTTCGCGCTGCGCGCGCGCAGGTGGCGGACGATTCTCGAGCCCGTCGCAGGGATAATCCCCTTCAGCCCCCTCTGGCGCGCGACCGCGATCGGGATGATGGTGAACAACGTCGTGCCCGCCCGCGCCGGCGAGATCGCACGCGCCTACGCCCTCACCAAGGAAACGCCAGTCCCTTTTGCGACCGCGCTGGCCTCGCTCGCCGTTGATCGCCTGTTCGATGCGGTAGTGCTGCTTGTCCTGGCCGCGCTCGCGCTGCTTGATCCCGCGCTCTCGAGCTCGCAAACGCTCGCGGGTCGACCACTCACATCGTTCGCCGCCGGTGCCGGAACGGTCGTGCTCGTCCTGCTCGTCGGGCTTTACGTACTGGTGTTCTTCCCATCGGGGCTGCTCAGAGTGTTCGAGCTGTTTGCGCGACGCGTCTCTCCTTCGGTGGAGGAGCGCGGCCGCCGAGTTCTCGAGACGTTCATTCAGGGCCTGAGCGTGCTGCGTCGGCCCGCGCACTTCGCCGCCGTGCTCGGATGGTCGCTCGCGCACTGGCTTTTGAACGCAGTGGGATTCTGGTTGTCCTTCAAGGCATTGGGTATCGCGGCGCCGTTCTCGGCGGCACTATTTCTCCAGGCGTTCATCGCGCTCGGTACTGCGGTTCCCGCGCTACCCGGGTTCTTCGGAGTTTTCGAATACATGTCGGTGCAGGGGCTCGGCGCTTATGGTGTTGGTCAGCAGCAAGCCGCGACGTGGGCGATCGGATACCATCTCTTCTCCTTCATTCCGATCACGCTCATCGGCGCCTATTACTTCTCGGCGCTCGGCGTGAAGCTGCGCGACCTCAAGGCATCCTCAGAGTCGGCGGAATGAGCGGGCACGCCGCGCGCATTCTGGCTCAGGCAAAGATCAATCTCGCTCTGCGCGTTTTCGGACTTCGGCCCGACGGGTACCACTCGATCGAGACCGTTTTCCTTCGCCTCGAGCTCGGCGATGACGTCGAGGTGCGGATCACTCGCGGAGAAAAATCCGTGCGCTGCTTCGAGATGCGCGACAAGCGTCCCGAGGAGAATCTCGCCTATCGGGCAGCGGAGCTGTACGCGAAGGAGACTGGCTGGCCCAAGGGATTCGAGATCGAGATCGTCAAGAACATTCCGTTGGGGGGCGGACTTGGCGGCGGAAGCGCGGATGCCGCGGGAGTTCTCCGAATCCTCAACACCCTCGCCTCTGCGCCCGTCGCATATGAAAAGCTGCTGGATATGGCGGCAGTCCTCGGCTCGGACGTTCCCTTTCTCGCGGGCGACCAGGTGATGGCGATGTCGTGGGGGCGCGGCGAGAGGATGCTGGCGCTCAAACCGCTCCCGCCACGCGAAGTGGAGCTTTTCTTTCCTCCCTTCGGCGTCAACACCGGCGAAGCCTACGCGATGCTAGACGCAGATCGCGGCGAATACTCGGGGCCTGGACCTGAGCTGACCACGGAGATGTTTCGAGACTGGGAGTCCGCCGCTCGCAGCTCGGTCAATGACTTCGAGGCAGTAATGCGCCCACGCCATCCCCAAATCGATGCGTTGCTCGGTCACGGAGAGAAGTACGGTCAGTTCTATCGAATGAGCGGTTCCGGATCCACCGTCTTCAAGGTGGCTGGTGTGAGCACGCGCTCGATGCTCGCCGACGATGAGCTCCCGCCGCAGGCGCTGCCGGAGGGGACGGAAAGAATATTTACCCGTACGGCCTGGAGCGTTGTCCCTGTGGAGCTTCTGGACTAGCTTTGGGTTCCCGCTGCCCCTTCGTCCAATGGCAGGACATCGGTCTTTGGATCCGGTAATGGTGGTTCGAATCCACCAGGGGCAATTGACCTAAGTCCCCATAGTCACTTAACTTGTAAGGCTGCATGGACGGATTATCCGTACCCGCTCATGGCTTCAAGCTCATCGCCGGGCCCGGTAATCCGGATCTGTGCGCTGAGATAGCGCAAACTCTGGATGTCCCGTTCTGCAAGACGACGGTCACCAGGTTTGCAGATGGCGAGATCTTCGTCCGCATCGACGAGAATGTCAGAGGCAATGACGTCTTCATCGTGCAGCCGACGAACCCGCCGGCCGACAACATCATGGAGCTTCTGCTCCTGATCGACGCGGCGCGCAGGGCCTCAGCCGCGCGGATAACGTGCGTGATGCCCTACTACGGATACTCGAGGCAGGACCGCAAGGACCAGCCTCGCGTCGCAATCGGTGCCAAGCTGCTCGCGAACATGATCGTGACGGCAGGCGCCAATCGAGTTCTCGGATTGGATTTTCACCAGCACCAGCTACAGGGGTTTTTCGATGTTCCGGTGGACCACCTGTACGCGGCGCCGGTTTTCGTTTCGCATTACAGAAAAAAAGATTTGCACGACCTCGTAGTCGTCGCGCCCGACGTCGGATCGGCGAAAATGGCGAGGGGATTCGCCAAGAGGCTGAACGGCTCGCTGGCGATCATCGACAAGAGACGGCCGAAGCCGAACGTTTCGGAAGTCGTCAACGTCGTCGGTGAAGTAGAAGGCAGGGATTGCTTGCTCACCG
>DASXYR010000131.1:0-1677 GCA_036502385.1 Gemmatimonadaceae bacterium | reverse complement strand
CGCGCGGTTTGTTCAACCGCTTTGCGGGTGTAAACCAGCAAGCCAAGCGCGACCTCGTCCGGCGTATCCACGTGGACAAGGCCGCCAGGGGCAACGAAGCAATCCTCGCTGGTATCACGGACGATCGCGATCGAAATGTCGCTGACGTCTTTCAGCGGTGACAACGTCGGAAGATAGAGCTTGCCCGGACGGACATTGACAGCGAGGTTCAGTCGGAAGTTGATCGCTAAGCTCACGTTCCGCTCGATCAATCCCTCGGTGAGCGTTGGGTCGCCGAAGGCACCATTAAACAGCGCGTCGTGCTGGCCGATCTCATCAATCGTGTCAGGCGTGATCAACACGCCGGTCGCCTTGTAGTAGTTCCCGGAATGCGGGTAGTTCGTCGTTTCGTACTCGAACCCATCGATTCGGGACACGGCCTCTAGCACCCGCAGTCCTTGGGTGACGATCTCGGGTCCCACGCCGTCACCCGGCAGAACAGCGATCCGATACATCCAGTGCGCCCCTAGCTCTGTTATTCAAACGGACAACACGCGCTTGCGTTCACACAAATGTATCCGGGATGCACGTAGTGTGAAAGAGGCCATGAGATTCTCAACCTGCGTGTATCCGTGGGACCTGGCCCGTATCGGCGTGCGCGAGGCACTTGCGGAACTTGCCGACCTCGGCGTCAGTGCGCTCAAGATGTATCCGAATTATCACAGCATCGAGACGATATCGCCGCGCGGCTCCCTGGCGGGCTATTGCCTGCCGCTGGGTGGCGTGCTGTTTCCGACCGATCGGTCGTCTTACGGCCGGATCCAGCCAGAGGTCGTAGCCGACGACGAGGTGCTTGGTGTGTGGTGGGATCTCGCAGAGCAGGCACCGCGGGCCGGAATCGACATCGAGGCTTGGATCGTCGGCTTATACCAGCCGTGGATGGCGCTGAAGTATCCGGATTGCGCACGGGTGCTACCCACTGGCGACGTACTGACAGCGGGCGTCTGTCCGGCGTCTGCCGACGTCGCCGATTACGTCGTTACTTTGGTTGAGGACGTCTGTCGCAACTTCGGAGTTGGGAACGTAGCGCTGGAGCGCATCTCGTTCCCCGCGTTTGACGATGGTTGGTCTCGACCCCGAGTGCTGTTCCCTCTCACGCTGGCAGGTCGTTGGCTACTCGGGCTGTGCTTCTGCCGCAATTGCGTTGCCCGGTCTATCGATCTTGGCGTCGATGTGGCCGCACTGCGCCATCGCGTCCTCACTCGCATTACGTGCGAAGTCAAGAAAGCAGGCGCAGCCGATGACGCGTCCGCGATGAACGCTTCGTTGATGACGTGGCTCGATGAGGATCCTGAGTTGGCTGCCTTCGTGCGCGAGCGAAGCGTGGTGGTGGGCGAACTGGCCGAGCGAGTTGCAGAGACGCTGCACGCCGGCTCGACCGCTCGCAGCCTGTTCTTGCTTCCAGGAACGGCCGTTGAGACGCGAAGTTCTGTCGACCGCCTACTCGAGGTTCTGGTCGAGCACACCGACGGAATGATCTGCATGCCGGGCCGATATGCCGGCGAACCGGAGATCAGAAGGATCGCTGATGCTCGCGGGTCGCATCTGGAACTTCTTTCGATGGTCTTTCCCACGTCGATGGTTCCACCGATGGGGTCGGTGGCCGATCAACTCCGAACTGCCGCCGAACTGCGGCCG
>DASXYR010000130.1:0-13982 GCA_036502385.1 Gemmatimonadaceae bacterium | reverse complement strand
ACCTGGACGGTCACCGCGCCTACCGGAGCCTCGACCAGAACGCCTTCACTCTTCTGAAGGGGAGGGATGACGGGAATCGGATCCGCTGTGAATGGATCACCGCCACGACTCCACGGCCCGAGCTCTTTTTCTACAAGGGAGAATACCGTCGCAGGGCTCACGTCTCCCGCAACAATCAAAGCCGAGTTGTTTGGAACGTAATACTTTTTCTGAATGGTTCGCATCTTCTCCGGCGTCGTCGTCAAAATAATTTGCCGGTCGCCTATGATATCCTTGCGGCTGAAATTGCCGGGATAGAGCTTGGCATCCATGTCTCTCGATAGAGCGAAGAACGGGCTTGATTCGTTCCTGTCGTATTCCCCGATCACGACCTGACGCTCGCGTTCCAGTTCGTCTTTCCGGAAGAGCGGCTCGCGTAACGCGGTGGCCAGAAGGTGAACTCCGTCTGCCAGCTTTTCGGCCGGCACCGTCATGTAATAGTTGACGCGTTCTTCGGCGGTGGTTCCATTGAACACCGCGCCGAGGTCGGATGCGCGGTCCCAAAACTGGTTTGGCTCGGGATAGGTCGAGTTTGCGCGGAAGAACATGTGCTCGTACATGTGAGCCAGTCCTTCGTATTCGGGAGATTGGGTGAAAGACCCGTTCTTTACGTCGATCTCGATCGTCGCTAGAGGCACCCCATGGTTCTCGACTACGATCACCTCGAGGCCATTCGCAAGAACCTTGCGTTGAATGATCTTATCGAGCTCCGCTCTTTGACCTTCCGAACGTGTCGGCAGGAACACGGACAGGAGAAGCGCCAGAGTAGCGCACCAACCCAGGACACCTTTTCTTTCGGACATGTCAGATTCTGGAAAAGCCCGCTCGAAATCCTACGGGCAATTGATTGATCGACTCGACAGCGGGAGGCTCAAACGCGACGAGCCACTTGCTCAATACACCACATTCAAGATCGGCGGTCCAGCCGATCTGTTCTACGATGCAACATCGACCGATGATCTGGCAGGGGCTGTTGCCGCCGCCAGAGAGTTCGAAATCGATTACTTCGTGCTCGGACTCGGCGCCAACATTCTGGTGGGAGACCGCGGATTTCGCGGTCTCATCATCCGGAATACCTCAAACCACCTGAAATTCTTCGACGACGGGCGCCTCTGGGTAGAGAGCGGAGCGGTGATGGCAAAGTTGATACCTCAGGCGGTCGAGCGGGGATGGTCCGGCCTGGAGCATTACGTCGGAATCCCCAGCACCGTTGGCGGAGCGGTCTGGCAGAATCTCCATTTTCTCTCTCCGGCTCCAGAGCGGGAGAGAACGATGTTCATCGCTGAAATCTTTCAATCTGCGGAGCTGCTGACACACGACGGCAAGAGGCAGACGGTAGACCGCGACTACATGCAGTTCGGCTATGACACCAGCACCTTGCACAAGCAACGCGACATTGCGCTCGCGGTCACGTTTCAGCTCGATCCGGGCGATAAGGCCGCCATGCACCGCGTCATGCAGGAAAACCTCAGTTGGCGGGGAGGAAAGCATCCGTGGCTGGAGTACCACCCAAGTGCAGGGTCGATTTTCCAGAAAATCGAAGGGGTGGGAGCCGGACGCTTGATCGATGAAGTCGGACTGAAGGGTTTCCGTCACGGTGATGCGCAGATCTCTCATATTCACGCCAACATCATGGTGAATCTGGGACATGCCACCGCCAAAGATGTTCGTGAGCTGATCACCCTCGCACAGACGAAAGTGCAGGAGCGGTTCGGTCACAAGCTCAAGGTCGAGATCGGGTTTATCGGCGAATTCTAGGGCGATGGAGTAGGCGAGAGGTGTTCTGCTTTTTCCGTCGCAGCTGTCCACCGCTCGATGGCGGCGTCCAACTGGCGCCTTACTTCGTCTAGCTCCTTGCCGGCAACCAGCGATTTTGCGGTTCCTTCGCGGCTCGTGTAGAGCTCCGGATCTTCGAGAAGGGCGGTTAGCTCCGCCGCCTTCCGTTCCAGTATTGCAACGTCCTTCTCGCACTTCTCCACCTTTTGACGCAGTTCTCGAAGCGCAGCTCGAGTATCGTCTCCTTTGACTTCCTGCCTTCGAGTGGTTTTCCGTTCCTTGACGCGGCGAAGTGCTTCCTGCTCCGAGGCCGCAATCTTGGCAGCATGCTCGCGTTCCCTGCTTTGCTCCTCCCACTCTCCGAAAGAGCCGGGGAAGTCCGTAACGTGATGCTCGTGAAGCACCCAGACCCGCGAGGTAAGTGTTTCGAGCATTGCCCGATCATGGCTCACAAGCAGAATAGTGCCCTCGTACGATTCCAGAGCATCTTCGAGGGCCTCGACCGATTCGATGTCCAGATGGTTCGTTGGCTCGTCGAGCATGAGAAAATTCGCTTTGCTGAGAACCATCATCGCGAGCGCTACGCGCGCCCGTTCTCCGCCGGAAAGCGTGTCAGCGCGACGTTGTGCCTCGTCGCCGGAGAATCCAAAACGCGCGAGGTGACCCTGAACCTGCCGTCGCTCCCAATTCGGCCTGAGGTCACTAATGACGTCGTATAAGGCCCGATCGGTCGGCACCTGTGCCATGTCCTGCCGGTAATAGCTCGGCCGAACTGACCCTCCGATTCGCAGCTCGCCACCCGCGATCTCACGCTCGCCCGTAAGTGCGCGAAGAAAGGTGGATTTCCCGCTGCCATTCGGTCCGACGAACCCCACAACTTCACCCCGTTGGACGGTGGTCGTGAAATTCTTGATCAGGGTTCTGCCTTCGACTTCAATGGTGACATCCTTTGCCACGACGACCTGATCGCCGCCCCTCTCCGACATATCGATCCTCAGGCCCATTGAGCTTCCTTCTTCAGCAGTGGGACCGCTGAATCTGGGTAGTCGATTGAGGCGTTTGCGCCTTCCCTTTGCCTGCTTTGAATTCTGTCCGGCGATGTTGCGCCTGATGTAGTCTTCCTCTTCAGCGATCACCTTGCGCTGCTTGTCGGCGGCTCGCTGTTGGCTCAATCGGCGCTCTTCTCGCTGTGCGACGAATGACTCGTAGCTTCCCGTGTACGCGACCGCGCTCCCGCCTTCGAGATGCAGTACGTGATCGACGACGTTCGCCAGGAAAGTCCGGTCGTGGCTGATCAAAAGAATGGTTTTGTCGGTATTGCCCAGATAGTCCTCGAGCCAGCGCGTTGTCTCGAGATCGAGGTGATTGGTTGGCTCGTCGAGCAGCAGCACATCGGCTGCGCTCACAAGCTGTCTCGCGAGACCTAGCCTCCCCCGCTCCCCACCGCTCAATTGCGCGAGTGGCTGTAGCCGCGCTTTCTCGGCATCGAATCCAAGACCCTGCAGCACTGCATCCACCCGCGGAGCGAAGGTGTAACCTCCCTCTCGCTCGAACCGCTCGAGATCCCGATCATATCTTGCGAGGAGCTGCGGTGATGCTCCTTCTCCAGCCAATGCGAGCTCGTTCCCCTGCTCAGCCAGCGAGTGTTCCAGCGCAAGGAGATCAGCAAATTCTCCCGCTCCTGCTTCCCAAACGGTTTTTGCGCCACCGAAGTCACGATGCTGTTCGAGAAGCGCCCATCGAAGGTCCGGCTGGCGCGTCACAGCTCCCTCCGTCAGCCCCTGAGCTCCCGTGATTACTCGGAAGAGCGTTGTCTTTCCACTGCCATTTCGACCGAGGATCGCCCAGCGATCGCCCTTGCCGACCGTAAAAGTTACGCCCCTGAATATTTTGGTCGGACCGAAGTCGACACCTGCATTTGAAACGGAGATCTGGGTCAAGAGCGCAACACGCTTGAGCAGGCAGCAAGGCAGCGGTCTACCGTTTCGATCGTGTGGTCACCCATGTGCCCGATACGAAAGGTCGAGCTCTTTAGCTTCCCATAACCGCTTCCAACAACAATTCCCCGTTTCGCCACGGCGGCTGTGAAGGCTTCCGACGGAAGGTCCGCCGGTAGCCTGATCGTCGAGACTGTTGGTGATTGCCAGCCCAATGGCGCGATGTTCACCAGGCGCTTTCCGGTCTTGTCGCCGATTTTCAACAGCCAATCCTGAGTGCGAGCGGCCATTGCTTTGTGTCGAGCCCAGCGGGCCTCAATACCTTCTGCCGCGATCGACTTTAACTGGACTTCCAGTCCATAGAACAGCGAAAGGGCGGGAGTACTCGGAGTCTGATTCCTCCGCGCATAGGCATCGAGCTCCACGAGATCGAAATAGACACCTCGCGCAGAAGTACCGCTCGCTCGATCGACGAACGCAGGAGATGCGACGGCGAAGGAAATACCGGGCGGAAGCGCGAGCGCCTTTTGAGAACCTGTAAGCAGGTAGTCGAGCTTCCAGTCGTCGAAGTAGAGTTCTGCGCCGGCAAAGCCGCTTACGCTGTCCACCAGACAAACGGCCCCGTGCTGGTGAGCGCAGTCCGAAATTGCCCGTACATCATTCAATGCGCCCGTCGACGTCTCCGAATGAGCAACCGTAATCGCGACGTACTTCCGCATCGACAGCCGCTCATCGAGCTGAGGTATCGTATGCACCTGCCCCCAGGCGACTTCGTAGCGATCGACGTCGCGCCCACACATCGACGCTATGTGGGCAAATCGCTCGGAGAACGCGCCGTTGACGAGGCTGAGGATCCGACCTGGCGGTGCACACCGTATCCCGGCTTCCATCATGCCGGTTGCCGAGGACGAGCTGATGTAAACGGGGCGTTCCGTCTTGAATAGAGGGCGCAAACCGCACTGCAATCGTTCGAACAGCTGCTCGAACGCCGAGCCACGATGTGGAATCATGGGCTGCATCATGGCAGCCATGACTTCGTCGCGAACTTCAGTTGGACCGGGCAGAAAAAAAGTGCCGAAGGTTTTTGTCTGGTTCATTCAAGTACAAGTTTTCGTAGTTGGTCGAAATTCTCGATCACGTAGTCGGCTCGCGCGATTACGGCTTCGCGTTTCATGAAGCCCGTAAACGCGGCAAAGCTATCGACGACCGATTTGATCTCGCAGTCCGTCATTCCATCCCCAACCGCCAACGTGGGACCCTTCAGACCCATCTGGCTTACCGCCGTGCGCTTGCCGTTCTGACGTGTGAAAGGAGAATCCTCTTCAAATCCTGCGTATTCACCATCCGTACCGAAAAATACCGACACCGCATACACGCGCGCTTCCGAGACTCCGAGCTCGCTGGCGAGCGGCAGAATGGACTCGCGCAATCCGCCGCTGACCATGACTATTTCTACGCCACGCTCCCTGAATTCTCCAAGCGTCTCCCGCGCATTGGCTGCAACACGATCGAGATAGACCCTGCTCAGTTCGTTTATCTCGGACCGCGTTGGTCTAACGGTTTTCATCCGTTCGCCGTACACAGCCTCGATTGGTATCGCACCAGCCATCGCTCGCGCGGTTAGATCGGCGCTCCACGCCTCGACTTCATGTCCGCGCAGTGCCGCCAGCCAGTCAATGCCCTCCACTCCGCTCAGCGTCGAATCGACATCGAGTATTACGGACTTGAACCGCGTCACAAGATGTTGCCAGGTGCGAGGATCCCCAATGGATCGAGCTCCCGCTTGACCGCGGTCATCATCGATATCTGCAATGGATTCATCTGCAAGGGCAGCCATCTACGCTTGATCTTCCCTATCCCGTGTTCAGCGGCAACCGTGCCGCCGAGCGACAGAACGTGCTTCAGTGTCTGTTCGACCACTTCTTCTATGGTAGTAAGCTCTCCCGCATCGCGCGCAATAAAATTCTGGTGGGGATGCCCGTTGCCAGCATGACCGTAAATCACGGGCGCCTCGAGCCCCCGGTCGTTTGCGAGGGATCGTGCCGTCCGGATTGCCGCGCTCAATTTTCTGTAAGGAACGGCCCAATCCGTTCCGACCTTTCTCCCACCAGCCGCGCGATATCTGCCTCCCCTCTCATTCATGGTCGATGGAATGCTGTGGCGAATTTTTCTCGCGTCACGCAACCTTGCCTCGCCATCGAAAACGAGCGGCTCAAAATCCGAAGCGATCGATTCGATCAGCTCGAGCCATTTAGTGAGGCTGGCATCGAGATCACCCTGTACCTCTTCCTCGACATACACCATCGCTCTCGCTTCTTCGGGAATCGTTGCCACAGGTGCATGGTGCCGTGCAATCTCCACCGCCCTATCGTCGAAATACTCGATGCACCTGGGGGCAACAGTTCCAGCTTCTCGACTCGCGACAACGAACTTCAACGCATCGATTTCCGTCGCGAACAGAGTCGCCAGGCCGATTACTCGCTCCGGCAGCGGAAGAAGCGCAAGCTCTGCCTCAACAACGATCCCCAAGGTTCCTTCGCTTCCGATGAACCAGTCGATCGGATCATGGGCGAACGCGTATCCAACCGTATTCTTTTCCAGGTCTGTCCTGCGAAACTCCATCAGCTCACCATTCGCCATGACAACCTTCAAAGCGCGCACATGACGCCGCGTCGCGCCGTACTTGAATGTTCGGGCGCCCGATGCGTTACACGCTAGGGCACCGCCGATCGTCGACTCTTCCTCACTGGTGGGATCCGGAGCGAAGAGAAGACCCGCCGCGGCGACAGTCTTCTTTATCTCGCCGACCAATGCGCCCGGGCCAACCGTCACTGTCCTCGTCCTCGCATCAAATTCGGCAATCCGATTCATGGACTTGAGCGACAAAAGCATCCCTTTATCGGTGATCGACGCGCCGGTCGTACTGGTTTGAGCGCCAGCGCACGTGATGGAAGTCCGATCGGCTGCTGCTTTTCTGACGAGCTCTATGACATCACTGATCGATTCGGGTCGCGCTACCGCATCCGGAACCAGGTGGAGGCCGGACGAGTCAGACTCATACGCCTCGCGTACGGCCCTGTCCGTGCTTACGGCGACGCTCACCCGGGCTGGAAGCAGGCGACGGCAGCGGACAGAACGTCCGGCAAACGTAGGAGCGATTCGCGAATTGTCTCGCTCACGTCTCCATCAACAGAGACCGCGGCCAACGCCTGGCCCCCCTGCGCCAATCGCGCCTGGTGATATTCGGCAATATTTACCCCAGCTTCGCCGAGCAGCGTTCCAACCCTGCCGATTACGCCCGGAACGTCGTTGTTGGTGAGTATCAGCAGCGTGTCTCGCGGCTGGATGTCGACATGAAATGCGCCAATGCGCGTGAGTCGCCCTGCTGCCCCAGGGGGTGCGATGCCAGCTACGGCGATTTCCTGCATCCCTCCACTCAATCGCACCTCGAGTGAGTAAGGATTTTCCTGCGTCGGAGTCTCGGTTGTTGAAAGCTCGATTCCGCGAGCCTGCGCTACTGCTCGTGCGTTGATGAGATTGAGGCGCTCCTGATCGACCGTCCCTTCGAGAACACCCCGCGCAGCTGCCGCCACCAATGCCCCGCTCGCCGGGGTGAGCGATGATCCCGCACGGACATCGACGCGCTGTATGGCACGCATTCCCTGGGTCGCCAGAATCGCCCGACCCACCGCGGCGGCTTTCCGTGAGAGTGTAAGAGCCTTCTCGACTTCGGCCCATTGTCCTCCCACATCCGCAACGTTGATGGAGCGCGACAACTCCCCAGTGAGAAGTGCGTCGCGAACGGCGATGCATACGTCAACTGCTACATTCCGCTGCGCTTCCGAAGTTGACGCTCCTATGTGCGGGGTGAGCACGACGTCAGGTTGTTTTCTGAGAGGGTGGTCCGCCGCTAGGGGCTCCTTCTCGTACGCATCGATCACTGCTCCCAGGAGCTGCTTGTTATCGAGTGCCTCGAGAAGTGCTTCTTCGTCCAGGATTCCCCCACGCGCCATGTTGACCACGATCGATCTTGGCGGAAGCTTCATGAGCTCCCGGCGCCCGATCATGCCCGTGGTTTCATCGGTGAGTGGCGTGTGCAATGTCAGGACATTCGATTGTTCGATCAGGGCCTCGAGGGACGTTGCCTCCTGAACCCTCAATGCCTCAAAGCGTGATTTGGCAATGTATGGATCGTAGGCCATGACGTTCATTCCGAACGCCCTCGCTCGAGTGGCGATCTCGCCTCCAATGCGCCCAAGCCCGACAATCCCAAGCGTTCTTCCCTTCAGCTCAGAGCCAAGCAGGGCTGATCTGTCCCATCGGCCGGCGTGCATGGATGTGTCCGCGCGGGCTATGTGCCTCAAAAGTGAGATCACTGCGCCAAAAAACAACTCGACCACCGCGATCGTATTCCCTGCTGGCGCATTGATCACTGCCACGCCCAATGCAGTCGCCGTATCCAGCGCGATGTTGTCGACGCCGACTCCCGCACGGCCGACGACCTTTAGTCGGCGCCCCTTCTCCAGGAGATCGGCTGAAATTCGCGTTGCGCTGCGACCTACAATTGCGTCGTAATTGGCGATTCTGGCCAGTAGTTCTTCTTTCGGCAGAGTCGGCACTTCGTCGACGACGAGCTGAGATTCGGCCAAAAGTAGTGCGACACCTTCGGCATCGATTTCATCGGTGACGAGAACGCGATAGGTCACTGTTCCTGAGCCGTGTAGTTTGAGCAGAATGGGAGGGAATTCAATATCGCCTGACCGAGCGCGGCGCCACAAGCGAGACTGCGAGACTACCGCGCAACCCAGCCTTTCCACGTCGTTTCATCGGCACCAAGCGCAAGCTGGTTGGCATTTCTTACCAGCGGTATTCTGAGCAGAAGTGGCTCCTCGGACAGCTTGTCCAGCCAGCGATCGTCTGAAAGTTGCGCGTACCGCAGGCCAAGCTCTGTGAAACGTTTGGAATTCTTATCGATGAGCGATATTACTCCGAACCTCTGCGCAAACCTTCGCAGCTCGCCCAGCGACGCGGGTCTCTCCATCAAATCGACGAAATGAGTCTTGATTCTCCGTTCAGAAAAGAAGCGAAGGGCTTTTCGCGTATCGGCGCTTTTCTTGATCCCGAAAATCTGAACTTCCAAGATTCGCTCTCCATGCGTTTCGCGGATCATGCCAGGAAATCCCGTTGAGTCCTCGACCTAAAGATGCCGCGTGAGATAATCTATTCCCCCGCCTGGTGGATTCCGGGTGGTCATCTCCAGACCCTGTGGGGAAAGCTATTCAGGCGACAGCCGGTTGCGCCGACGGTTATCCAGCGCTGGGATACCCCGGACGGTGATTTTCTCGAGCTACACCGGATTGTTGCGAAACCGAGCGCGCCGCGCGTCCTGCTACTTCACGGACTGGAAGGAAGCATTCGCTCCCATTACGCGCAGGGATTGCTCAACGAAGCGGCGAGACGAGGGTGGGGCGCCGATCTTCTGATCTTTCGGTCGTGTGGGTCCGAACTGAATCGGACTCGGCGATTCTATCACTCGGGCGAAACTTCCGATGTCGCTTTTGTCCTTGAGAGGATATCGCGTGAGTTTCCGCACGCTTCTCTCGGAATGGTAGGAGTATCCCTCGGTGGGAATGTCCTGCTCAAGTTTCTCGGAGAAAGGGGCAAAGATCTGCCGAATGCTCTGCGAGGAGCAGCCACAATCTCTGTCCCATTCGATCTGGCGCGGTCGTCCAAGAGGATCAATCGCGGGTTCTCCCGGCTTTATCAGCGATTCTTCCTCGGTTCGCTGCGGCGAAAGGCGGGAGAGAAGGCGACGCGATTCCCCGACCTGGCGCCGATAGACAGGATCGCGTCGCTCAGGACCCTCGAGGATTTTGATAATCTCATCACGGGTCCTTTGCACGGCTTCGCGGACGCACAGGACTATTATGCCCAATCGAGCTCGCTTCGCTACCTCGAGGGTATTAGACTCAATACATTACTAATTAGTGCTGTCGACGACCCCATGTTGCCCTCGGAAGTGCTGGACGAAGTAGGGGAAATAGCCGGAAAGAACCCGGCTTTGGAAATCGAGTTCGTCCAGAAGGGCGGCCACGCCGGCTTTGTCACTGGCTCAGCCCCGTGGCGCCCACTTTATTATGCGGAGTATCGCGTCGGCGAATTCCTCGCGGAACAGTTTGCGCGAGACCATTAGCCGTTAACGTTGGCAGCCACAAAACGAGGAGATGACATGAGCCGTCGACACGCTGCACCAGCTCTTCTCACGATGCTTACATCAGCCGTTCTTGCCTGCACGAGTAACCAGATGGTCCCAGCGACTGACTCACACTCAGCCGCTGAAACCCTAAGGCTGCCGCCGGATGCAGCCGGCGCCATGGCGCGGCTCAGCGCTTCGCCGCGGCATGGCGAGTGGGCGATGATCCGCACGGCCGAGGGCGATAGCGTTCGCGCATGGATCGTCTATCCGGAAAGGAGCACGAAAGCGCCGGTAATCGTTGTCGTCCACGAGATTTTCGGCCTGTCATCCTGGATCCGCAGTGTCGCTGATCAGCTGGCCGCTGATGGCTTCATTGCAATTGCTCCGGATCTCCTCACAATGAAGAACCTTCCGGACGGACCTGACAGCGTGCTCGCCCCCCTCGCTACTGCCGCCATCCGAACGCTCGATCCGGCACGCGTTCAAAGGCAGCTCGATGCGGTGGCCCAGTACGGGATGTCGCTTCCAGCCGCAGAGAAAAAATACGGCATCGTCGGGTTTTGCTGGGGAGGTGGGATTTCCTTTGCCAATGCTGTCCACTCCCCTTCCCTCGGAGCGTCAGTGGTCTATTACGGCGTGTCGCCACCGACAGCCGATCTCGTGTCGGTCCATGCCCCAGTTCTGGGTCTGTACGGTGGTAGCGATGCCCGCGTAGATGCCACCATTCCCCCCGCTGATACCGCCATGCATGCCCTTGGGCGTACATACGAGCACGTCATTTATCCCGGAGCCGGTCATGGATTCCTCAGACAACAGGCAGGGATGGATGGCGCCAATCTGAGTGCCGCTCGCGCGGCATGGCCGTCAACGGTGGCGTGGTTCAGAAAATACCTGGGCTCCTGAACCTTACGCGCCTACTCGTTAAGCGCGAGATGGACCGACCCCTGTGACGATTCTTCGCATCTGCTTTCTCGGCGCGTTCATCGGCGGGTTGGTATTGGCCGTTTTCGCTATGCTACACGGTGTTGAGCATGCCCGAAGAAATCGATCGCGGGCACCTTCGCCATTCTTCAACCTGCCGGCGATTGCTGCCTTCGCCATCGGTTTGGGAGCAGTCGGGTATTTGCTCGCATCTCGCACCACATTACCGGCGTGGGGAGTCCTGTTGATTGCCCTCGGTGGCGGGGCGCTCGCAATCAGCGGAATGATCACGCTGCTTGCCCGTTGGGCTCTCCGTGGAGTCAGGACCCCACCAGGTGAGGTCGACGAGATTCAGGGTCAACTTGCCATTGTTTCCCGAGAGATCTCCTCGGTCGGAACAGGGGAGATATCCTACGAACAACTGGGAAAAGAGGTCCATATCCCAGCCCGGACATTGAGTAACAGGCGTGTGCCTGTCGGAGCCGACGTGGTGATCGACAGAATCGAGAATGGCGTCGCATTCGTGGAAGAATGGGCAGCGGTGGAACAACGTCTCTAGCTTAGGCGATTAGCCTCGGCGACTCTTTGCGCTTCGGGCGTAAAGTGTCAGCCACTCCGGCCAGTTTCCGCTAAGGTCGAAAAAATCGTCGAAGTAGACGAGACCGCTTTTTTCCAGGTCGTTGATCAGGAGCGTGAGCGCATCGTCCGAAGGTAGGGGACCGAGCAGGACCAGTCCATCCTCTACCCGGAACTCGTCGGCAGTCAGGCTGTATCGCTCATCAATGGCGGCGCGCGTTATTCCGCTGGCCTCAAACGCGCTCTGACGAATCAGCACCACAGCGTTATTCTGCGGGAGCTCGAGCGGCATATTTATGTTCGATTAGAGACTAACTCGCAAGCACAAAACTATCAGTGCTTATCTTTAATGTATGCCTCGCATGACTGATTTCGAAAGCGAATTCGATGTGATCGTCGTCGGTGCCGGCCACGCAGGAACCGAGGCCGCTGTTGCT
Organism: Gemmatimonadaceae bacterium; assembly: GCA_036502385.1. Lineage (GTDB taxonomy): Bacteria > Gemmatimonadota > Gemmatimonadetes > Gemmatimonadales > Gemmatimonadaceae > UBA4720. Next base: position 2,100 of record DASXYR010000130.1, on the reverse strand, counting down.
GCTGCCAGACTCGGCTCCAGTGTTGGGCTCATCACCAGTGCTCTCGAGACAATTGGCCAGATGTCCTGCAATCCGGCTATTGGCGGTATCGCCAAAAGTACGGTTGTTCGTGAGGTAGATGCGCTTGGCGGCATAATGGGAAGGGCCACCGATCTAGCAATGGTTCAATTCCGGATGCTCAACCGTAGCAAAGGACCTGCAGTTTGGGCGCCGCGGGCGCAGTGCGATCGCGGGCTATACCGGCGCGTTGTCCGTCAACTTCTCGAAGATCGCGCGGAGATTCATACTGTTCAAGGGACCGTCGCTCGGCTCGTGTTCGATCACGATGAACGCCGGGTACTGGGCGTAGAGACGCTTGAAGGGAGGCGGTTTGGCGCGAAGACAATCGTGATCACCACCGGCACATTTCTCCGAGGGCAGATTCACATCGGAACGGGAACGCACGTCTCGGGCGGACGAGCGGGCGAAAGTGCTACGACGCACCTCGCCGAACAGCTCGAAGAAGCCGGACTAACTGTTGCCCGCTTCAAGACAGGAACTCCACCCCGGATCGATGGGAGATCCGTTGATTTTTCCAGGTTGGACAGACAGGAAAGCGAGATAGAACAATTCGATTATTCCTGGTCCCATTTCTGGAATTCGAGGCGCCGAAGTGCCTCAGGCACCAGACATCCGGCACAGATGCCGTGTTGGATTACCTATCTCGAAGATTCGGGAAAGAAAATCATCCAGCAGAACATCGCACAATCCGCTATGTACGGCGGTGCGATCTCATCTCGTGGGCCGCGATACTGCCCATCTGTGGAAGACAAGATCGTAAAATTCCCTGCAGCCACCCGGCATCAGCTTTTCCTTGAGCCCGAAGGTCACGACACCACGGAACTCTACGTGAACGGGCTGTCGACTTCGCTTCCCGCATCCGTACAACTCGAGATCCTGCGATCCGTTAGTGGTCTTTCGAGCGTGAGAATGAATCGGGCCGGTTATGCCATTGAATATGACTATTACCCTCCAACCCAGCTCGATGCCTCGCTGCAGGTAAAGGCTATCCGAGGATTGTATTTCGCAGGCCAGATCAACGGTACTACAGGTTATGAGGAAGCCGCCGGCCAAGGGGTAGTCGCAGGATTGAACGCGGCCTTGGCGAGCCAGAAACGAGATGCGGTCACACTTGGCAGGGAAACGTCCTACATCGGCGTTCTGGTCGACGACCTGGTTACCCGGGGAGTCGACGAGCCTTACCGCTTGTTCACATCTCGCTCCGAGTTTCGACTCACCGTGCGCCAGGACAATGCGTTGAGGCGACTTGGCACAATCGGTCTCGGACTCGGCCTTTACTCAGTCGAAGAAGAGCAGATTATCCAAACGCGGCTGGATCACGAAGACACCGCCATTCGCTTCGCGGAAACGATCACAATTCAACCAGAACAGGCAGAATCATCGCTTTCCGCCGTCAACAGCTCACAGCTTTTACAGGCTGTAAAAATCGTTGATGTTGCACGACGTCAGAATGTGTCACTCAGATCATTGCTCCACGCCGTCGGGGCGGGCGAAGAGCTCGCCGAAGAGGCAGTAATCACGGCGGATCTCGAGATCAAATACGCTGGCTATTTCGAGCGCGAGAGGGCACAGGCCGAACGAATGCGGCGCATGGGTGGATTCTCATTGGATGCTGATCTGGAATATGCGGAGATGCATTCGCTTTCTTTCGAGGCAAGACAGAAGCTCTCGAGCGTGAAGCCACAATCGCTGGCGCAGGCATCGCGAATTTCGGGTGTCAGCCCAAGCGATCTGCAGAATCTCGTCATTGAGATTGAACGCCGAAAGAGAGTCGCCGCTACGCCGTCGTAGTCTCGAGCCTGCTTGTACTCCGCTGGATCAGCAAGACCGCAGCGGCAATCAGAACACCGCCGATCAGTATCGTGACTGACAGCTGATTCCCTAGTACTACGAAGCCCAGAAGCGCGGTGAAGAACGGTTCGACAGTCGCGATTATCGCCGTCCTCACGGGCCCGAGAACTGACAGGCCCTTGATCAGAGTTGAGAATGCAATCACAGTCGATACAAGGGCGAGCAGAAAAATGCTCGACCACACTGTCA
>DASXYR010000129.1:0-8475 GCA_036502385.1 Gemmatimonadaceae bacterium | reverse complement strand
CTCCCACTCGTACGGCTCACGGACATCGATTATCTCGAGCGCCTCCCCGTTCGCCAGGCGCTGCGCGAGCTGCGATGCCTGAATCTCCTGAACGCCGGTCGACGCGTGCGTGTTTCCTCCGGCACAGAATTCGTCATAGTCGATAAGATCGGTAATCTCATGCGTCCCGCACGCGGGGCACTCGGGATCCCTCTGAATCGAAAGCGTCCGGAAAGACATCGTCATCGCATCGATCGTCAGAAGCTTGCCGACGAGGGTCTCGCCTAGTCCGAGTATGAGCTTGATTGCTTCGGTTGCCTGGATCGTTCCGACGAGACCGGGGACGACGCCGAGCACGCCACCTTCCGCGCAGCTTGGCACCAGATCGGGAGGAGGCGGATCGCGAAAAAGGCAGCGGTAGCATGGTCCGTTGCGCGCACCGAACACGGACGCCTGACCCTCGAAGCGGTAGACGCTCCCATAGACATTCGGAATCCCGAGCAGCACCGACGTGTCGTTGACGAGATAGCGCGTCGCAAAATTGTCGGTGCCGTCGACGATGAGATCATAGTCCCGGGCGATCTCGAGCGCATTCGCTGAGGTGAGTCGCGTCTCATACGGCTCGATGCTTACATTCGGATTGATGTCCTGAAGTCTGTCGCGCGCGGAATCAAGTTTGGGAGTGCCGATCCCCCCTGAACCGTGGAGAATCTGCCGCTGCAGGTTCGAGAGATCGACGGTATCGAATTCGACGATGCCGAGCGTGCCCACGCCGGCGGCGGCGAGGTAGAGCGCAACGGGGGACCCGAGACCGCCCGCGCCGACCAGCAGCACGCGTGATTTCTTGAGCGCCCGCTGCCCGGCCTCCCCAACCTGCGGCAGGAGAATGTGCCGGCTATAGCGGACGAGCTCCTCTCGCGTCAACTCGCCATCTTGGCGAGTGACTCGGCTCTCTACGTCCATGGTATATTGCGCTTTCATGTAGTTGCTCCGACTACAGGACGCTAACGATTGGAACCCCTTCCAGCAACGCTTTCGATTCCTCCCCGACGCAATGCTCTTTAAACGTTTCTATGACGACAGTCTGGCGCAGGCGAGCTACCTGGTCGCCTGTGAGCGAACGCGCGAAGGGATCGTCGTGGATCCGAATATCGACATCGGCCAGTACACCCGCGCCGCGAGCGCGGAGCGCATAAGAATCACCCATGTAACGGAAACCCACATTCACGCGGACTTCGTGTCGGGTGCGAGGGCGCTCGCCGACGCTACTGGAGCGAAGCTGCACCTGTCAGCGGAAGGCGGGAAAGAATGGGGATACACCAGTGATGCTCTCGCCCACTCGATTCCTCTGCGCAACGGGTCTGAGATCTCGTTCGGCACCGTCAGGCTCGGCGTCGCTCACACACCCGGACACACTCCAGAGCATCTGGTGTTCTTCGTTTCCGATCTCGATCGAGGACAGGAGCCAGTGGGCGCGCTCACCGGCGATTTCATTTTTGTCGGCGATGTCGGACGGCCCGATCTGCTCGAGCGCGCGGCTGGAGCGCGTGGCAGCATGGAACGGTCGGCGGCGGAACTTCACCGCTCGATAAGGCAATTCCTCGCGCAACCGGACCACCTGCAAATCTGGCCGGGACATGGAGCAGGTTCTGCCTGCGGGAAATCGCTGGGTTCGATGCCGCAATCCACACTCGGCTACGAAAAGCTTTTCAACTGGGCGTTGTCCGAAACGTCCGAGCGGGAATTTGTCCGCAGGGTGTTGGAGGACCAGCCCGTTCCTCCGCGGTACTTCGCGGTGATGAAGAAGATCAACCGCATCGGAGCTGCGCCCGCCGATCAATTCGCCCCGCGCGAGCTCGAGCTGGCCGGTCTGGACGCGGCGCTGGAAAACGGCGCGGCAATCGTGGACACAAGATCCGCCGTGAGCTTTGCGAGCGGCCACGTGCCTGGCACTCTCAACATCCCCCGCAACAAATCTTTCCTGAACTGGTTGGGCGCGCTCGTTTCGGAAGACGCCGAGTTGTACCTGATCACCGGAGCCGACGGCGAAGGCGCGCTCGATCTTCTCTTTTCGGATCTATCGAAAATCGGGTTCAGCAGCCCGCGCGGTTATTTCCGCAGCAGTGTCGTAGACGCGTGGAAGGGGCGGCACGGAGAATTGGAAAAAATTCGTCAGCTGGATGCGGCGCAGGTCAAAAAAGCGAAAGACGGCGACCCTGGGGGCGGCGACAGACTTCAGATCGTCGACGTCCGCGGACCCGATGAATGGAGACGCGGTCATCTTCCCGGAGCGATTCACATTCCGCTGGCATCGCTTCCCGACCGCCTCGGAGAGCTCGATTCCTCGGCTCCAATCATTGTGCAATGCAAGGGCGGCGGGCGCTCTGCGATCGCCACGAGCTTTCTTCAGTCGCACGGGATCGCCAACGCCACGAACATGGTCGGCGGCTACGAGAGCTGGGTAAAGAACGGGTTCGAGGTGAGTGTCGACGATCCGGTCACCGATGCACGCTCCCCTGGAAAGTAGCGGCAGCAAGGTGCGAAGGACGCTGAGTTGAGCCATCCCGAGGTAGTGGCCGCCGCGCTCGGACGCCGGCGTCGAAATGAAGAACCCGCCAGCTGGAAAGATCGCCTGGCCGCAGTTCGATATGTGCCCGAGCTCTTTCGCCTGATCTGGCGCACGCATCGCGGGTTTGCGACGGCGATGATGCTGCTCCGCGTGCTCCGATCGGTGGTGCCGGTAGCAACATTCTGGGTTGGGAAGCTCATACTCGACTCCGTCATCGCCGCGAAAGCCGGTACCGGAGACATCGGGCACGTCTGGCGATACCTGGTGCTCGAGGTGGGAATCGTTCTCGTGTCGGAGATTCTCGCGCGCGCATCGTCACTCATCGAAAGCCTTCTCGGCGATCTCTTCTCGAACGCGATGAGCGTGCGGCTCATGGAGCACGCGGCCAAGCTGGACCTCGCGCAATTCGAGGATCCGGAATTCTACGATCACCTCGAGAGAGCGCGACGGCAGACCGTCGGACGGATCGCTCTCCTCACGCTCCTCCTCTCTTTGGCGCAGGACGCGTTGACGCTGCTCACGCTGGCGGGAGCGCTCATCGCGTACAGCCCGTGGCTCCTGCTCCTCCTCGCGCTCGCGGTGATCCCGAGCTTCCTCGGCGAGACGCACTTCGCGTCGCTTGGCTACTCACTTCTGTTTCGTTGGACGCCCGAGCGCAGGCAGCTCGACTATCTCCGCTACGTCGGCGCCAGCAACGTGACGGCGAAGGAAGTCCAGATGTTCGGGCTCGCCCCGTGGGTCACGGAGAAGTACGCGACGCTCTCGCAGCGCTTCTACGAAGAAAACCGGAACCTTTCAGTCCGACGCGGGCTGGTGAGCGCGCTGCTCTCGATTCTGGGCACCATCGGATACTACGCCGCGTACGTCATCATCCTGATTCACGCGGTAAAAGGAGACATCACAATCGGGATGCTCACCTTCCTCGCCGCGTCGTTCGGTCGAGGGCGGGACGTGATTCAGAGCATTCTCCTCTCGGCGAGCAATGTCTTCGAGCAGGCGCTCTACTTGCGCGATCTGTTCGTATTCCTCGACATGCAGCCAACGATAGAATCGCCGCCAAACGCGCGCAGCGTGCCAGCGAAGGTTCGAACCGGATTCGTTTTCGAAGATGTCGGCTTCCGCTATCCGGGAAGTGAGCGGTGGGCCGTCCGAAACGTGGACATGGTGCTCGAGCCGAGTGAGCGCGTGGCGCTGGTGGGGGAGAATGGCGCGGGCAAGACGACGATAACCAAGCTGCTCGCCCGGCTGTATGATCCGACGGAAGGCAGGATCACGCTCGACGGCGTCGATCTCAAGGAATACGACCTCACCAGCCTCCGTCACGCAATCGCGGTCATCTTCCAGGACTTCGTGCGCTACGACATGCGCTTCGACGAGAACATTGGCGTCGGCGAGATCGAGGCGGTTCGCGGCGACCTCGACAAGAACAACGGGACCCCGGTCGCGATCTCCGACGCCGCCGAGAATTCACTGGCCGCTTCACTACTGCCGCGGTTCGAGAACGGGTACCAGCAGATGCTTGGGAGGAGATTCGACGACGGGGTCGACCTGTCGGGCGGAGAGTGGCAGAAGATCGCGCTTGCCCGCGCCTACATCCGCGACGCCCAGGTACTCATCCTCGACGAGCCAACTGCAGCTCTCGACGCGCGCGCGGAGTACGAGGTGTTCCTCCGCTTCTCGGAGCTCGTAGCGGGCCGAATGGCGGTCCTGATTTCGCACAGATTCTCGACGGTGCGCATGGCGGACAGGATCATCGTGCTGCGAAACGGCAAGGTCGAGGAGCAGGGATCGCACGAAGAGCTGCTCGCGAAGCATGGGCTGTATGAGGAGCTGTTCACGATGCAGGCGGCGGGGTACAGATAACCAGCATCGATGCCGTAGCTGGTGGCTGAACTGCAAAGCACGCGATCCGAGAACTCAGAAGCACAGATAATCGATGTCAGACAACTGCGCAGGGACCGATCTCCCCGGATTCGAGCCTAGGCCGTCTTACGCCATCGAGTGCGGTCTTAGAGCAGTTGTCCGAAATCTGATATCTACGCCCTCTGATATCTCGAGTCGCGTGCTTTGCAGTTAAAAACGCCTAAGGCGTGAGGTACTGCTTAAACCAGCCGAGCGCCTCCCCCCACCACAGCCTCTGATTCTGCGGCTTCCCGATCCAGTGCCCTTCATCCGGAAAATCGATCAACCTGCTCGGCACTCCCTGCTTCTGCAGCGCCGTGAAGAGCGACAGACCCTCGGTGTAAGGGACGCGATAGTCCATCTCGCCCACGACGACGAGCTGCGGCGTATGGAAGTTTGCGGCGAAGAGGTGCGGTGACCAACGGCGGTACGTCGCCTCCATCGCATTCTTGTCCCAGTACGGACCGCCGGATTCCCAGTCGCTGAACCAGATCTCCTCGGTCGCGCCGTACATGTTCTCGAGGTTGTAAACGCCCGCGTGCGTGAACAGCGCCTTGAAACGATTCGAGTGACCAGCGATCCAGTTGGTCATGTAGCCGCCGAACGATCCACCCGCGGCTCCCATGCGAGTGGAGTCGAGCCAGCCGTTTCGCGCGAGCGCGGCGTCGAGACCATCCATGAGATCAGTGTACGCCTTCCCGCCCCAATCCCGCGAAACCTCGCTCGTGAACTTCTGCCCGTAACCGAACGACCCGCGCGGATTGATCGCCACGATTCCGAACCCGGGAGACGCAAAGAGCTCGAAATTCCAGCGCCCATGCCACTGATCGAGCCATTCACCCTGTGGGCCGCCGTGGATGAGAAGCAGCACCGGAAATTTCTTCCCCGATTGATACTGAGGCGGTTTGATGAGCATGCCCTGCACGCTGTCCCCGTTCGCGCCCCTGAACCAGAAGTCTTCTGCCGGATTGAGCTTGAGCTGCGCGACGAGGGCGTCGTTTTCGTGCGTAAGACGTCGCGTGCCGGTCAGACCCGCTGGTCTGATCGTCGCAACGTAGACCTCCGCCGGCCGCTCGGTTGCATCCTGCAGCCATGCGATGGTGCCGCCGCTCGAGGAGAATGAAGGAGCGAAATTATTGCCGCCCGAAGTCAGCAGCTGCGGCTCCGCACTCCATCCCGATGCACCGCGCGTGATTCGATAGAACTTGGTACGGCTCGCATCCACTGTAGCGAGATAGATGGCGTCGCCGGTCGGAGAGAAAGCGTAGCTATCGGCGTTTCTGTCCCACGATGGAAGCAGTTCGCGCGAGGTGTGAGAGGCGCGATCGTACGCCATGAGTCTCACGCGATCCGACTCGAATCCCGGAGTCGCCTGTGATCCGTACAGAATTGTCCGGCCATCGGGCGAGTAGACCGGATTTTGATCGGCTCCTCGATTGGCGGCGGTGATGACTACCGGTGCGCCACTGCTCACCGACACCGTATAGAGATTCAGATCTGTGGACCACGCGTCCGCCCGGCCCTGATCCTTGGCCGTGTAGGCAAGCTCTTTTCCGTCCGGCGAGAACGTGTACGCTTCGCTCCCGCCAAACGGTCCGGGTGGGACATCGTACTTCACGTGCGACGTCACATCGCGCAATCCGGTTCCATCCGGAGCGACGACGAACAGATGCGATCGCGTTTCGGGAGTCCACTCCGTCCAGTGACGATAGAGAAGATTGTCGGCGATGTGCGCCTTCACCTTACCGGTGTCTGCCGCCCTCGCGCGCTCGATGTTGCAGGCGTCGCTGTCGCAGTCAGGGTAGACGCCAGACACGAAGGCGATGCGATCTCCGGTCGGGGCCCAAACTACACCGCCCGCGCCGCCATTGATCGTCGAAAGCTGGTGCGCATTCGTTCCATCTGTATCCGCAATCCAGAGCTGGCCGCCGGAGATGTATGCGACCCGCTTCCCGTCGGGCGACCAGCGGGCCTCGGTCGCCTGGACGGCGCCGTTCGGAAATTGGCCCGCTTTGAGCGCTCCACCTGCCGCGCTCGTCCTCGGCTCGACCGGCGCAAGCATCGTGACAGTCGTCCGCTTATTGGCTCCGACGTCGGTTGTTCTAACCGAGTAGAGGACCCATCTCCCGTCTGGGGATACCTGCGGGTCGCCCACATTTCTCACCGCCGCGAAGTCGTCGAAGGTCATCGGACGCTGTACGCGTCCCTGCGCCGAGAGATCGACGGCCAGCAGTACGCCAGCCGCCAACAGTAAGCCCGTTCTCATTTTTTTTCGCGTGAAGGGATTCTTCTACTTCGGTTGCTCGACTGCTGCGATGGCGATCTCGATCTTGACCTCGTCTCCAAGCATCGAGCTGCCTTCGACAATTCGATTCCAGGTCATGTTGAAGTCCTGCCGATTGATCGTCGTCTCGGCCTCGAATCCGGCGCGCCGCTTGCCGGAAGCGCCGGTCATGCCGTTGAAGTGGCCGCGCAGCACGACCGGCTTGGTGACTCCGTGAATCGTGAGATTTCCTGTCACCTGGACGGAATCGCCCGCGAATCTCGCAACCTTGGTGCTCTTGAAGGTCACTGTTGGATTGGCTTCGGCGTCGAAGTGATTGGGGCTGCGGAGATCCTCGTCGCGACGCTCGTTATTGGTGTCGATCGTGGAGGTCTGCGCGACAACTTCGACGGAAGCCGTGTTCCAGTCGTTCGGATCGGCGACGATCGTCCCCGTCCAGGTATCGAATTGCCCGCGCACTCTGCTCACCATGTGGCGGATCGAGAACGACAGCTCGGAATGCGTCGGATCGACCTTCCACGTGGAAGGCGTTGAAACCGGAGCGGCTGCTTTTGATGCTTGTACCGGACGACTCGCCTGCGCGGTGAGCAGCGCGGGTGCGAAAACAATAACTGCCAATAGCCTGCGGATCATACCGACTCTTTTGAATTGATCTATTGTGGAATGGGGATGTCGTTCCAAACTGCCTGGTCGAATGTGCCAGCCGGGATTGGCTCGTTGACCAGCACGTCGGCGTATTCCTCCCGCCATATCGGCCGGCCGTTCCGTGTGACCAGGAATTCGGTCGGAATCTGGAAGCCTGATATTTCCTTGTAGTTCTGGACGCGGGTGTCGCTGACAATCGTGCGCTCGCCGCTCTTGCTGCGCTGGATGAAACGCAGGAGAACCAGGCGCTCCGCGTCGACCCACATCTGGTTCGACGTGGAATCGCCGGCCTTCGCGCCGATCACGTAGACCGGGTGGCCGTCCCACTCATCGGTCCGGATCATCTCCATGTCGACGCCCAGCGAATCCAGCCCTTTCATGATGATCGGCGTCGGCGCCGCGTACACATCCGCCGTGAGCAGCAGAAGCGGATTTATGGAAGGACGCAGATCGACGCGGATGCCGTTGTCGAAGGAAGCGATCTTGTCGTCGGCCTGCACCAGTCCGCTGCGCGTCGTTACCGGGAGAAACGCGATCCGCAGTTTGCCAGGAAACTCCATATGCTCGTACCACTGGGAATGCTGCTCCTCACCGGTGGTCGAGTATCTGGTGTTGTTCTGCAGGAAGCTCATCGTCTTGAGATACTTCCCGCCGTAAACGTCGTGCATCGCCCGTACAACGGCCGACCCGCTGGTAAGACGAGCCGACGAGGTTCTTGTCGGAGACTTCGCGGCCACAACCGGCTCCGGAGACTTAGCCGGGGGGCCGCTCTTGAAATACGAGCAGCCGGTGACAGCGAGAGCAGCGAGTAGAATTCGTGATCGCGTCATTTAATCTCCCAGTACGTTGCGATACAGTAGACCGTTGAAAAGCAGCTTGAACGTGCCGTGCGGCTGGGAGCGGAAGTACGGGTCCGGCCCGTACAGCACCAGCATGCCCTTCCCTACCGGTGCCTGCAGAACCTCTGTTACACCACTCAGGTAGTTCTGACCCCACGCCCATCCGCTCCGAAGTGGCGTCGGGCCGTTGATCCACGCGATTCTTCTGATCCCCTTCGCCTCGGCTCCAGGAAGCAGCGTAAACCCCGGCGCGTTGT
>DASXYR010000128.1:0-9505 GCA_036502385.1 Gemmatimonadaceae bacterium | reverse complement strand
CGCGAGACCGGTAAGCGAGATCGTATTCCTCAGAAACGCGTTCCACGATACATCGCTCAGAATCCACTCCCTCGCCCTTGGGTCGGTCAGCGCGGCGGTAACATTCGAGAGCCAACTTTTCTGCGGCTCCGGATAAGTGCGGGAGATATCGCGAAAGAACTTGTCCACGCCGGGTGTGACGTGAAGCGGTGTCTCGTACTGCGAGATCCTGTAGAGCGCGGCGACGAGGCGAGGAACGGGATTCTGTTTTGTCGGGCGCGAGCCGTGTGACGGCACACCGTTAACGGTCAGGCGCTGCCAGAATGTGCGCTTCTCCGCGACACCGACGGCAAAATAGACGACCTTGCCGTTGTCGATGAGATTGTCGGCGCCTTCAGTGATGAGATACTCGACGTCCTTCAGCAGATCAGAGTGATTCTTTACGAAGACGAGGCCGCCGGTCGATGTGAGCTCCTCGTCGGAGTTTCCGATGAATACGATATCGCGGGTCAGGGGCACTCCGCTCCGCTTGAGGGCGATCATTGCCATCAGCTGGGCGATGCCTGTCCCTTTCATGTCGATCGCGCCGCGCCCCCAGATGTAGCCGTCCTTGATGGCGCCCGAGAAGGGATCTACCGACCACGATGCTGGTGTCGCCGGCACGACGTCCATGTGATGAACGAGGGCAATCGCGCGTTTGCTGCCGTTTCCTGGGAGACGCGCGTAAAGATTGGCGCGATTGGAACCAAGATCGATTGTGTCGAGGATCTGAGCCTCGATTCCCTCGCGATCGAGAATCTGCTTCAGAAATCGCGCAGCGAGCAGCTCATTGCCGGGAGGATTGGTGGTATTTACCCGAAGGTAGTCGCCGAGAATCGTTTGCGACTCACGCGCGGTCGCTGGCCAGTCGACCTGTTTTGTCTGGGCGAGGGGCGCCCTAACAGGGAGGACAGAAATAGCCACGAGGATCGTTCGCGCTATTCGATTCATTGGTAGGCTCAGGGAAGACAGCGGTTGGCGGCGCGAGTAATTCTATCCACTCCGTGGGCGATGCGTGCGGGTTAGCGCTGCTACTGGCCCTCGGGCAACTGTCTCGGCGGTGGCGGTTCAGGGAGCTGCGAGACTCGGGCCTTGAACGCCTGGAATTCCGGCGTGTCAACGATGAACCGGCCCGAGTGCGTGGGCTCTACCGCAGCGATCAGCTGTTTTGCCTTGGCGATACGTGCTTCCTCGAGCGGATGGGATGCAAACCATCCATCGACAATCGTCGGTTGGTATTCCCGCTCCTTCAAGAGCACATGAAAGAGATCCGGTATGCCTTCTGGATCATATCCGGCGCGCGCGACGTTGACCACGCCTTCCGAATCGGCCTGTAGCTCGTCAAGCCTGCTGTGGCGGGCGAACACAGCGGTGCCACCGACCTGCACCGCGGCCTGCGCAAGTCCGCTGTGGCAGATGTTCGTGAGCGTGCACAGGACCGCAACACCAACATTTGCCTTTTGCGCGCTCTGCATCTGCTTGACCGAGTGGCGCTGAATCACATGACCAATCTCGTGCCCGAGAGTTCCTGTCAACTCGTCGAGCTTGTCAGTGCTCTCGATCAAACCGCGATTGACGTAGACGTATCCGCCGGGAAGCGCGAACGCATTGACCTGTTTGGTATTTATAATATAGAAGTGCCAGTCCAGATCGGCCCTGCTCGTGGTCTTTGCGATCGACTCGCCCAGTGACTGGATGTAGCCGCTTATGGCCGGATCGGTGACGATGGGCAGCTGCGCGTTTACTTCTGCCGCATCCTGCTGGCCCATCGCGACTTCCTGATCCTGCGACACTGAGCACGACGAAGCAATGAGAATGAGCGCTGCCAATGTCGAAGAACGAATCATTTCGTGCAGGGAAAGGGTAAATTGTGAGGCGCAAGACATGTTCCAAGCGATCACTTCTTATCATGGGGAAAGTCTGACTTTGTCGCCGCGCGGCTCACCGGTAGCAGATCGTGTGGTACGCACTTTCGACCAGCGGCATCTGTCCGTGCACCGGACCGCGCGCTATGCCGTCATGGGCTCGTTCGAAGAAGCGCTGAGTGAGGTCTGGATCGTTTGTCATGGGCATGGCCAGCTGGCCGCGCGGTTTCTCTCGCGCTTCATCCCCATTGAGCGCAGTGACCGACTATTCGTGGCGCCCGAGGCGCTCTCGCGCTACTATCTCCAACCGCCCCGTGGCGGCCCTCATGCCCCTGACTCTCCGATTGGGGCGACCTGGATGACGTCAGAGGATCGGGATTGTGAAATCGCAGATTATGTGGCCTACCTCGATCTTCTGTATGACGAAGTCTTTTCGCGGGTCCCGCGTGAGACCGTTCAATTGTGGACACTTGGCTTCTCACAGGGCTGCGCCACTGTCGCACGGTGGGTTGCTCGCGGGAAGGCCGATCCCGACCGGATTGTGTTGTGGGCAGGCGTGTTGCCACCCGAGATGACGCGCGAGGAAGCAGCCGTGTTGTCGCATCGCACTCCCGTTACGATTGTGCTCGGTCGCCAGGACGAGTTTGCCAACACTGACCTGGTCACGGCGCAGGAGGCAAGGCTGGGAGAGCTTGGCCTGGCGCACCAGACCATCCGCTTCGATGGCGGTCACGAAATCGTGCCGGATGTTCTTCGCCGTCTTGCGGATAGCACAGGCCGCTGAGAAATGCTGATCGCGAAGCGGATGCTCGCTGAGACCAACTGGCGAAACGCGATTCTGGTGCTGCTGATGGCGGCGTTGCTGGTACCGGTCATCATTCCCTCGGGATTCTTTTTTCCGTACGTAGTCCCGAGAAACATTTTCTTTCGCGCGGCCTGCGAGAGTGGAATCCTCATCCTCGTCTGGGCTCTTTGCTTCACCGATGATGAGTTCGATCTTCGCTACGAGCCCATTTTCTGGGCGCTCGTTGCATTCGTTGGCGCGGCGGTTCTGTCCGCTCTGTTTTCCCCTGCCAGCAATCACAGCCTCTTTGGTGATTTCGAGCGCATGGGTGGAGTGTGGTCGTGGATGCACCTCGCTCTTTTGTTTCTGCTTCTCCGCACCCTCCGCGATCGGGAATGGATCTGGGTTCTCAATGCCGCGCTCCTTGTAAGTCTGTTCGTCAGTTTCGGCGCGGGTATCGAGCACTGGCAGCTCGCGCAGGTGGGGGTGGTGTCGGGCAAAATGATCGGCGCCAGCTCTTCGACAATTGGTAACTCGGGGCTGCTCGCCGCGTACCTCCTTTTCGGGTTGGGCATGGCGGGATACCTGGCTTCGACGAACGTGCGCTTCCGCCTGCTCTACCTCGCGGCCGGCGGTATCAACCTGCTGGGGCTGATCTACGCCGAGAACAGAAGCAGCTTCATCGGCGTCGTTCTCGGAGCGGTCGTGGGGTCGATTATTTTCGCCACGCTCCACAAGAAATCGAAGCGGCGGTGGGTCGCGCCCGCGGCGGCGACGACGCTGCTCGCGATCGTTATCGTCATGCTCGCGGGTATCAAGGCATTTCCAACAAGTTTCGTTACTCTGACTGCGCCGCCGGTATTGCGACGGCTTGCAGCCACGAGCCTCGAGGGCGGCGACGAGTCGCGAACCATGCAGTGGCGCGCTGCGATGGAAGGATTCAAGGATCGTCCTCTGGTCGGATACGGGCTCGACAACCACGATCTCGTCTGGTCGGCGCATTTCAATCCCGGCATCTATCGGATCGACACCGATGTATTTGACAAGGCCCACAACCAGTACCTCGAGCTTCTCGCCACGACGGGTTTGCTTGGCGCACTGACCTTCCTTGGCATCTGGCTCGCGATCGGTGTGACGCTTGTGCGTGCCTATCGCGACGATCGACTGTCGGCGCCATCGCTGGGGATCCTCGCGGGCCTCCAGATCGCCTACGCGACGTATCTGTTCTTCTGGTTCGTGGATCTCAATTCGACGATGCTCTGGATCCTTTTCGCCGCGCTTATCGCGTCGCGGGAAAATCCCAATGGCATCGTACGCGCCACAACCCAGAGGCGCGCGACGCCCACTCGTCTTCCGCCCCTCATCGCGCTGGCGGCGACGGTCCTCTTCTGCATTCTGCTTTATCGGGAGTCCTACGTTCCGGCTATGGCCAACCGGGCTCTCGCCAGAGTCGATGATTCACGGCGCTCGGTCCGCGACGCGCTTGGGGAGTTCACGCTGCTTGCCAACACAGGCGCTCACCAGACGGCTCACACACCGCTGATCATGGGGGAATACCTGGGCTCCTTGCGCAACCGGTTTGCCGAGATTCGGCGGAACCCGGCGGAGCGTCGAATGACAGAAGGCGCCTTTGTGAACGCCACCGGCGCTTTCCGTGCGGAGATCCACCGCGACACGCTGAACGACCGACTCTACACAAACCAGGCGGAGCTGTTTCTCGCCGAAGCGAGCTTTTATTCCTCTCCGACGTACGTCGACGACGCGATTGGTCTGCTGGACAAGGCGATCGAACTGAGTCCGCATCGGATCCAGGCGCGACTGCTTTTGGCACATGTCTACGCCGACGATCACGATTACGCGCGGGCGCAGGCCGTGCTGGAAGACGCGACAAGAGTCGATCCTGCACTCGGGGAGCCGCGTTACAGATTGGCCGAAGTGTATCTGCGGACTGGCAAGAGCGACTCAGCGCTGGCGATGCTCCAGAGCACTCTCAGACACGGGTACGTAGGGGCGCCGGAAGTTTATCTCGTGATGGGAAAGCGACTGGAGTTCTCGGGAAGAAGCGGCGACGCGGCGCAGCTGTACACGAGCTATCTCGAGGCGAAGTACAGCAAAGCCGTGTGGGATGGGCCAGGAACCATCGAGAGGGTGATTCCCTCCGCCGATCTCGCTGTGGCCGCGCACCTGCCGCTGTTGTATGTGAGGTCGCGCGAGAGTGAGCTCGCGATCAAGGCGGCAGCAGCTCTGTCGGCGTTTGATTCATCCCAAACCGGGCTCGTCGAGCGATTCGTCTCAGACGTTGGATCGAGGCGTCGCTCCCGGTGGGTCGCGAAGAATTCACTGCTTCAGTGCAGTCCCGTGACTGGATCGGCCACTGTAGATCCCATCACACTTGGCGCGTGCGGGGTATTCCGGAAAAAACTCTAGGCGGTTTGCGTCGCCACCGCTGGCTGCCTCGTGCCCGCGCGATGTATGCGAAGTGCGGCAATGCGGCGACCATCCATCGCGACGACTTCCATCTCTCCGCCCGGAATCGGAATGCGATCGCCCATTCGCGGCAGCCGGCCAAGCTTGGCAAATGCGTAACCGCCGAGTGTAGTCCAGTCTCCTTCCGGAATCTGCACGCGGTAATCCGAGCGAACGTCGATCAGCGAGAGCGATCCAGCGAGCTCCAGTACGCCGTCGGTCATGATGGATTCACGCGAGGCGAAATCGTACTCGTCGGCGATCTCGCCAACCACTTCTTCGACGAGGTCCTCCATGGTGACGATTCCGGCAGTTCCCCCGTACTCGTCGAGGACGACCGCCATGTGCGCGCGCGTCTTACGAAGGTCGTCGAGTACTTTCTCGGCCGCACGACTGTCGGGAACATACATGGGCTCGCGCACGAAATCGGCGAGATTGAAAGGAGCATCGCCCGAGTGCAGCCATAGATCCTTCGCCAGGAAGACGCCGATGACATCGTCCAGAGAGTCGCGATATACTGGATAGCGGGAATATCGCTCGCGCCTCAGGACTTCCCACACCTCCTGCTCCGTGGATTCGAGATCGAGCGCTACCACGTCGGTTCGCGGCCGCATAACGTCTCGCGCCTTTTTCTCGTGAAAGTCGAGCACACCCGCCAGCATGGCTCGGTCGGATTCGTCCAGCGTTCCGCGCGCATGCGCCTGCATCACCATGAAGCGGATCTCTTCCGGACTGTGACCTTCCTCGTCGCTCGATAGCTCGACCCCGAACAAACGGAGCAATCCGTTTGCGGCTCCGTTGAACACCCAGATGAACGGCGACATGAAACGGGAGAAGACCACCAACGGCCTTGTGACTGCCCTGGCGGTTTTCTCGGGGCTGGAGAGCGCGAGGGACTTCGGCGCCAGCTCACCCAAAACGATGTGAAGAAATGTCAGGAGAAAGAACGCGACGGGGACCGCCGCAACGTGACTCGCGGTGGGCGACGGGTTGAGTCCCGCGCCCCGGAACAGTGAGTCGAACAGCTGCGCCAGCGCCGGCTCGCCGATCCAGCCAAGTGCGAGCGATGAGATCGTGATGCCAAGCTGGGTCGAGGCTATGTATCGGTCGAGATGCTGGAGCGCGCCTTGAACCAGTCGGGCTCCGCGATCGCCCTGACCGACCATCTCGTCGATCTTGCTCCGGCGCGCAGCGACGAGTGAGAACTCGGCCGCGACGAAAAACGCGTTCAGTGCGACCAGTCCGAGCACGGCGATCATGCTGCTGGCGGCTGCGGTCAAGGACGGAGGATCCGTGGGGTCCGCAGCAATAAGTCCAAGGACCATAAGCGTGTAATCTATATAGTAGTAGGGACTTAGGCGCCTGAATAAGCGTATACTTCATGGCAGTGCCTCATTCCCGCAATTTGGAGCCTCTCATTACGGCTGTGCCAAGAACCTCCGGTTCGTCTGGGCCGGCGCTTGCGGTTCCGGTAGCGTTTGGTGGGGGCAGGGACCGAGTTCTTCGCGTTCTCTACGTCGGCCGGCTTTCTCTGGCCACCGCCATTTTCATCGCCGCCATCATTGTATGGCGTGCCGCCGACACCACAGCGACACTGATATCGACACTCGCATTCGTTGCGACGCTGCTGTTCACTGGCGCTTCGATTTTTGTCCGCGGGAAGCGCCGCGCGGAATTGGGCGACACGTTTTTCTACCTGCAGATGATGTTCGATCTGCTGCTCGTTACAACCGTTGTCCATCTGACACAGTCGGGAACGCCCTCCCAGCTCGCTCCGCTCTATATCCTCGTCATAGCAGTAAGCGCGCTTCTCCTGCCGCCCGCTGGCGTACTTCTCATCGCCTTGCTGGGTGACGTCCTCTATTTCGCGGTGTCGATCGTCGATCGGGCATCGTCGTTCGATGTCCCGGTGCTCGTTCAGTTGGGGATCTTCGGTGCGGTTGCGCTGGGTTGCGGGTACATAGGCGCCCGACTGCGTGAGGCCAACGCAGGACGTGAGGAGATGGCGGCCGAGCTCGCCGCATTCAGGCTACGCGAAGCAGACATCGAGCGGCTGCACACGCGCGCGGAGCGCCTCGAGGCGGTCGCCGAGATGAGCGCCTCGCTCGCGCACGAGATCAAGAATCCGCTGGCCTCCATTCGAAGCGCCGCGGAGCTGCTGGCGAAGGTTCCCGGCGCGGACGACGACACGCGAATCCTCTCGAAGCTGGTGCAACGAGAGTCTGATCGGCTGTCGCGGTTGTTGTCCGAGTTTCTCGATTTCGCGCGCACTGGCGTTACGAGTGTTCGCAAGCTGGATCTGATCGAGCTGGCGCGGCATGCCCGCGTTCTGGTAGCTGCCCACCCCGACAAACCCGATGGAGTCACGATTGTCGAGCTGTTTCCTTCGACACCGATGGTCGTCGTTGGCGATGATGATCTGCTCCATCGCGCGATCTTCAATCTCCTGCTCAACGCCGTCCAGGCGTCTCCCCCTGGAGGCGAAGTTCGAATCGAGGCTGCCGAGCTCGCGCAGCACCAGCTTCCGGCGCAAGCCGAGCGTTTTTCGCGCGGGGCGATAATGCTCCGCGTGTCCGATCAGGGCCGGGGAATTCCGGATTCTGTCAAGGATCGATTGTTCGAGCCGTTCGTGACAACCAAGAGCGGAGGGAGCGGACTTGGGCTATCCATCGTCCATCGCGCCGTCGAAGCCCATCACGGTTTCGTTCTCGTCGATGCCGATTCCCATAACGCAGGAACCCGGTTCACAGTGATTCTGCCCAGGCTCGGAGGCGAAAGCGGGAAGCGCACGCCGAGAGCATCGGCCAAGTACGAGTCGTGAGCACGATCGCAGGCACCACCATCCTCATCATCGATGACGAGGTGGGCATTCTCGAGACGACCCGCATCCTGCTCAAGAATGAGGGATTCACTCCGTACACTGCTCTCGGGGGCAAGAAGGGGCTTGAGCAGATAGCGGCGCTCAAGCCACAACTGATACTCACCGACGTCAGAATGCCGGATGTCACTGGCATCGACATCCTCGCGTCGGTTCGCGCGCATGACCCCGAGGCCGTCGTGATTCTGATGACTGCACAGGCCAGCCTTCAATCGGCGATTGGCGCGGTCAACAATGGCGCATTTTACTACATCCAGAAGCCTTTCAAGAACGAAGAGCTGGTGATGATCGTCCGCCGAGCGGCGGAGCACCGCAACCTGCGCCGCGAGAACAAAACCCTGAAAGCGGAGGTCAGGAAGAAAGACGGCTCGGTCACTCCAATCGGTGCCAGCAAAGTCTGGCTCGATGCCCTGCACGTGGCCAAGTCTGTCGCTGTAACGGACTCCACGGTTCTGCTGCAGGGTGAATCGGGAACGGGGAAAGAAGTGATCGCCCGCTACATCCACGATCTATCCCCGCGCGCAGCCAAGCCCTTCCTTTCAATCAACTGCGGTGCCCTTCCCGAGAGTCTCCTCGAGAGCGAGCTGTTCGGTCACATCAAAGGGTCGTTCACCGGAGCGTCGCGCGACAAGGATGGCCTCTTCATCGCGGCAGCGGATGGTACTTTCTTCCTCGACGAAATCGGAGAGACAACCCCGGCTACGCAGGTGAAGCTGTTGCGCGTTCTCCAGCAGCGTGAGGTCATCCCGGTGGGTGCGACGGAGGCGAAGCCAGTCCACGCGCGCGTTCTAGCCGCCACCAACCGTGATCTCGAAGAGGAAATGAAGCGCGGAAATTTTCGCGGCGATCTCTATTACCGGCTGAACGTGATCTCGATTTTGCTTCCGCCGTTGAGAGATCGACTGGAGGACATAGCCATCCTCGCGGACGCATTTCTCCAGCGTGCTGGCGAGATTCGTGGGGAGCCGGCGAGAACCCTCGAGCCCGATGCGCTCGATGCCCTCCGCCGATATTCGTGGCCCGGAAATGTGCGCGAGCTCGAGAACGCCCTCGAGCGGGCAGCGATTCTGGCAAAAGGCCAGACCATCCCGGTGTCGGCGCTTCCCGACAGAGTAACCGAGGTCAGATCGGATCCACTCGTGAGCGATGTCACCCAAACCAATCCAACGCTCGACACAATTGAGCGCGCGTACATCCTGTGGGTACTCGAGAACGAGGGTGGGAGCAAGCCGCGCACCGCCGAGGTTCTGGGCATCGACGCCTCGACGCTCTACAGAAAGCTTTCACGTTACGGCCTGGAGAAATAGCCAGAATTGTATACTCCTGTTACGCCCCTCAAAAAGGCGGAGATGCTCGTCTCCGTTCTCATGCCTGTGTACAACGAAATGGATACGATCGCCGAGATCGTTGAGCGAGTCCGGGCGGCCCCCTATCTGACCGAGATCATCTGTGTCGATGACTGCTCGACCGATGGTACTAGGGACATTCTGGCAG
>DASXYR010000127.1:0-2301 GCA_036502385.1 Gemmatimonadaceae bacterium | reverse complement strand
CGCCGGACTGCCTACGTGGTACACCATCCGCGCCAGCAAGAATGGATACGTCGCGCGTAAAAAAGAGATCGACGTCCTGATCGCGATGAATCCCGAGACCGCGAAGGAAGATGTTCTCTCGCTGGCCCCAGGTGCGGTGGCGCTCTACGACGCGCCGCTGAAGCTGGACGAGTTGCGCTCCGATCTCACCTTCTACGCGGTTCCATACGACAAGATCACCGCCGCAGTCTGCCCCGAGTCCAAGCTTCGCAAGCTCGTCAAGAATATGGTGTACGTCGGCGTGGTGGCGCAGCTGTTGAAACTCGACATGGCCGAGGTCGAAAAGGCTCTGCGGAAGCAGTTTGCCAAGAAGTTGAAAGCGGCTGATCTGAATTGGAATGCCGCCAAGGCCGGCTTTGAATACGCCGCCGCATCGTTACCGAAGGCCGACCCTTTCAGCGTAGAGCGCATGGACAAGACGAGCGGCAAGATCATCGTCGACGGCAACTCTGCCGCAGCCATGGGTGCTATGTTTGCTGGCGTTACGGTGGTGACCTGGTATCCGATCACACCTTCATCGTCGCTCGTTGAAAGTCTCATCGATTACATGAAGGAATATCGCATTGGACCTGACGGCAAAGCGACTTTTGCCATCGTTCAGGCCGAGGACGAGCTCGCTGCGATCGGCATGGTTCTTGGCGCCGGATGGGCGGGCGCACGCTCTATGACGGCCACCGCCGGACCGGGAATCTCCCTGATGGCCGAATTTGCCGGCCTGGGCTATTACGTCGAGCTGCCGGGAGTCATCTGGGACGTGCAGCGCGTTGGACCGTCTACCGGATTGCCAACCCGGACTTCGCAGGGCGACATCAGCTTCGTAGCCCGGCTGTCGCACGGCGACACCAAACATCCCATGCTGTTCCCAAGCTCACCGGCGGAGTGTTTCGAGATGGCAGGCGACGCGTTTGATCTGGCGGAGCAGATGCAGACGCCGGTGTTTGTTATGTCGGACCTTGACCTCGGCATGAATAATTGGATGTCGGAGCCGTTCCAGTATCCCGACAAGCCGCTCAAGCGCGGCAAGGTGCTCAGTAAGGAAGAGCTCGACAAGGCCGGCGGTTTTGCCCGGTATAAGGACGTCGACGGCGATGCTATCCCCTATCGCACGCTTCCGGGTACCGATCATCCCAGCGCCGCCTGGTTTGCACGCGGCAGCGGTCACAACGAGAAAGGGCAGTACAGCGAGCGCTCGGACGATTACGCCAACAACATGGACCGCCTGGCGCGCAAGTTCGAAACCGCACGCACGCTGGTTCCGCGCCCGGAGATGGTACGTAACAAGGGCGATGAGATCGGCATCATCGCCTACGGGACCTCGCATCACGCGCTGATGGAGACGCTCGATCAGTTGCAGAACGAATACGGCGTTCACGCTGACTACCTGCGCCTGAAAGCATATCCCTTCACCCGCGAGATCCATGACTTTATCGCGGCGCATAAACGCGTTTACATCGTCGATCAGAATCGTGATGGCCAGATGCACGAGCTTTTAAAACTCGACGTGGCCGTGCCGGAGATCGCGAAGCTACGTAGCGTCCGTCACTACAACGGGCTGCCCATTGACGCGCGTTCGGTTACCGACGACATCATTTCCCAGGAGGGCAAGTAATGGCGACCACAACAACACCGCCGCCCCAGCCCAAGACCAATCGCGCGGGATTGACCGTTCTGGACTATCGCGGAGGCAAGACTACCCTGTGCGCGGGATGCGGCCACAACGCGATCTCGGAGCGCATTATCGATGCCTTCTTCGAGATGGGCATCGAGCCCGAGCGCGTGCTTAAGATGTCGGGTATCGGCTGCTCGTCGAAGAGTCCCGCATATTTCATGAGCCGCTCGCATAGCTTTAACTCAGTGCACGGCCGTATGCCGTCGGTAACGACGGGCGCCGTGCTGGCGAATGCGAAGATGGTCGCTCTCGGCGTCAGCGGCGATGGCGACTCGGCTTCGATTGGCATTGGACAATTCATTCACCTGATGCGCCGCAATCTGCCGATGATCTACATCATCGAAGACAATGGGGTGTACGGGCTGACTAAGGGTCAATTCTCGGCGACCGCCGATATCGGCTCCAAACTGAAGACCGGCGTGATCAACGACCTTCCGCCCATCGACACCTGTGCCCTGGCCATCATGATGGGCGCGACCTTCGTGGGGCGCTCATTCTCAGGCGACAAGCGTCAGCTGCAGACGATGCTGAAAGCGGCACTGGCGCACCGTGGCACGGTGATGCTCGATGTCATCTCGCCATGCGTTACCTTT
>DASXYR010000126.1:0-4623 GCA_036502385.1 Gemmatimonadaceae bacterium | reverse complement strand
GCGCAATCTCAACGACAGAATCCGCGCGGGCTGGGCGTGGCTGCGCTCGGGGCCCAGGACACCCGGATTTCCATTCACAGCCAATTGGACTCTCTTCAGTCAGTTCGTGTACGCGGTCCAAACAACATTCAATCACTGGTTTCGTGCTCGAGATAAATGATCTACACGCCGGGATAGGCGAACGGGAAATACTGAAGGGAATCACCCTTCAGGTGAATGCGGGCGAAGTGCACGCCGTGATGGGGCCGAACGGATCCGGCAAATCCACGCTGGCCCAGGTGCTCGCCGGCAATCCGTCGTACACGGTGACGCGCGGCACCGTTCAGTACAGCGGGCAGAATCTCTTCGAGATGGATCCCGAAGTGCGGGCACAGAACGGGATCTTTCTGGCGTTCCAGTACCCGGTAGAAATTCCCGGCGTCTCCAACGCTTATTTCCTCCGCTCCGCCTACAACGAGATCCGAAAGGCGAACGGAATGGAGGAGGTCGATCCCCTCGAATTTCTCGACATGGTCGAAGAGAAACTCAAGCTCGTCGACATGGACAAGGCGATGCTCTCGCGCTCCGTGAATCAGGGCTTCTCGGGCGGTGAGAAGAAGCGGAACGAGATCTTCCAGATGGCCGTACTCTCGCCTCGCCTCGCCATCCTCGATGAAACCGATTCTGGTCTCGACATCGACGCGCTGCGCATCGTCGCCGAGGGCGTGAACAAGCTCAGGTCGCCGGACAACGCTACGATCGTCGTGACGCACTACCAGCGGCTTCTCAACTACATCGTGCCCGATTTCGTGCACGTGCTCGCAAACGGCCGGATCGTCAAATCGGGCGGCAAGGAGCTGGCTCTCGAGCTGGAGGAGAAGGGCTACGACTGGGTGCAGAACGTGTCAGCTGTCGAGGCCGCGGTTTGAGCGACACGGCAACACGACGAATGGCCCGCGATTCAGGTCCCGCCTCCAAAGGCGACGCTGAACCCGTGACCACTCGACCTCCGCACTCGGTCGCCACCTACCGAAGGGATTTCGAGCTGCTGCCCGATGCCCCGGATTGGCTCAACCGACTGCGCGCCCACGGCATGGAGCGTTTCGAGTCACTCGGATTCCCGACGACGAAAAACGAAGACTGGCACTTCACCAGCGTCACTCCCATCGCCGGACGCACTTTTCGACCCGCGATGCTGAGCAAGCTCGGCGTATCATCGGAGGGAAGCACCGCCGGAATGGTCGCCCTCGCCGATCTCACGCGCTTCATCTTCGATCAGCCGGGCTGGCACACGCTGGTATTCGTGAATGGCGAGTTTTCCGCGGACCTGTCCTCGTTCGCCGGCATCGACAAGAACGTTCGCGTGGGCTCGCTTGCCAGTGCGATTCAATCGGGCACCGGACGTCCCGAGCGCCACCTCGGCAAGATCGCCACGTTCGAGGACCACGCATTCACAGCGCTCAACACGGCATTCATCCACGACGGCGCGTTCATCGAGCTGCAGGCGAACGCAGTCGTCGACCAGCCCATTCACCTCGTGTTCGTCTCCGAGGGACAGGGTGAAGCGGTGGCTCACCCGCGAAATCTGATCGTCGCGGCGCAGAATTCACGCGCTTCGATCATCGAGAGCTACGTCTGCATCCGTGACAACACGTACTTCACGAACTCAGTCACCGAGATCTCGTTGGGAGAGGGCGCGCACCTGGATCATTACAAGATCCAGCGCGAGAGCGAGCAGTCGTTCCACGTCGGCACTGTTCAGGCGAGACAGGCCCGCGCGAGTCAGCTGCACTCGTTTTCGTTTGCGGTGGGCGGCGCGCTCGCGCGCACGAACATCTACACGTCTCTCGCCGGGGACGGAGCCACGTGCACTCTCAACGGGCTCTACCTGACTGACGGTGCGCAGCATATCGACAACCAGACGAGGATCGAGCACATCGCGCCGAATTGCCCGAGCCACGAAGTCTACAAGGGCGTTCTCGACGGCCGCTCACACGGCGTGTTCAACGGGAAGGTCTATGTCCATCCCGAGGCGCAGAAGACGGATGGCAAGCAGAGCAACAACAATCTCCTGCTCTCGCCACACGCCCGTATCGATACCAAGCCGGAGCTCGAGATCTTCGCCGACGATGTGAAATGCACGCATGGAGCGACGGTTGGGCGGCTCGACGAGGTAGCGATGTTTTATCTGAATAGTCGCGGAATCGGTCCGGAGTCGGCGCGGATGCTCCTGACCTATGCGTTCGCAGCCGACGTGCTCGAGACGATAGAGCTGGAAGCCCTCAAGACGGCTCTCGAGGGAATGGTGCTCGCCAGGTTTGCTAGCGCCCCAGCAGGTACAGAATGACGACGATCACCATCACCGCCATGATGATCACGTTCGTGGGAACCTTTCTGGGCTGATCCGGATCGAGATCGCCTGCCAGAATCGGGTGCTTGATCGTATTGCGCCGCGTGTTGATATCCTTCTCGCGCTTAGACGCGCCCACAGGCTCGATCACTGCGACACCCAGTGGGAGTCGCTTCGTTGTAAACGTCAGAATCGCGGACCCGACCTCGACCTTGTCCCCCTCGGAGAGGGATCTCGGCTCGGCCAGCATCGCTCCGTTTACACTGGTCGGATTAACGCCGCACGGGTGCAGAACGAACTTCCCATCTTCCGATCGAAGCTCAGCGTGATTGCGCGAAACGGCGGGCTCGCGGATGAGTATATGGCTTCCTGCATCGCGCCCTATCGTCAGAAGGGAATTTCTGACCGGATAGGCGCGGCGCTCGAACTCGTAAATGAGGTGGGCGCTGTCATCGCCCGGGGCTTGTAAGGCCATAAAAGCCATGAAATCTCCGTGTCAGTATAGACGAGCGAGGGCTCAGGCAGGCTACATTAAGGCCCAATAGAAAGGGGGGCCTCGAAGGCGGCGCCCTTAAGGCGTATTTTATCGCGATCATACACTCAACTCCCTGGAGGGGGCATGGCGACAAAACTCGAAAAAACCCTGAAGCGCGAGATCGAGATCGACGGAAAGGCCTACATGGTGGCAATCTCACCCGAAGGCGTTAAGGTCACGCAGAAGGGGTTTCGGAGAGGGCCGGAGCTGACTTGGCGCGCGATCATCAGTGGCGAAGCCGAGATGAGCCAGCAGCTCAAATCATCCGTGGGCGCGACGGGCGGAGACTCGGGCGAGTAAAACCGTCTACGGGTTGGTCTGGATGTTCGGGTTGCTCTGAACATCGGACAGGTGTTCCTGAATGATGACCCATTTTCCAGCGCGTTTCTGGAACACCGCCGTCCACGCCCCGCCGATGACGTGATTCATCCCCATCGGCGTCAGGTGTGGGATGCGATAGGTGCTCGTCATCACCGCCGCGTCGGGGGCGAGCACATCCACTGTCATGGACGTCCATTCCCAGTGCGGCTGTTTCATGTTCTGGCCGACATAGGTCCAGAACGCCTGAATCGCCTGCTGGAGCTGCGGGCGCGTCGTTGTCATCACCCCGCCACTGGCCGAGATCACCCGGCCCTCGCTGGGGTACAGACTCATGAGACGGTTTACAGGATCGGGCTTGGAGAGGTCGTAGGTCGCGACCACAAGGTGCTTGAGGCTGTCCGCGATCGCTCGCTTTTCCGCGCTCGACATGTCGGATGCCGATCTGGGTCCGCACGCAAAGGCGCCGGCCGCGGCCACGCCACAAGCCACAAAAAGAAAAGCTCGCGAACATGGGGCGCGCCAACCCGGGCGAGCGTTCAGGAATCGTTTCATCGAGGCAAAGTATAGCGCGACTCTCGGGCCACCGAAGGACTGCGAGCCTAGGGCTCCAAATCGCCTGATGAGGGCTCTAGCGCGCCTCTTCGGGGTCTAAGGCTGGAGATTAGTCTCCAGGTAGAGACACGCGCTGTCCCTCACCGGGGACATTAGCCCCGGAGAAATAGAGTTAACCCTCATTCCACGCGGACAATGAATGGAATGGCCGTTGCCTCTATAGATGGCGCCGGGCGAATCAGATGTTCTCGCCGGTACCAGCACCGTACAGAGTTAGTCCCGTCATTGGGAAGGAGTTTCTATGAGGAAGAGTTATCTGTTGCTTGCAGGAGCGGGTGCAGTGCTTCTCGCCGCTTGCAGTGGCGACAAAAAAGTGGCGATGAACGATGATCTGAAGAGCGATCTGGCGCTTGCCTCATCGTCCGACGGCATCACGCTCGCCAACAGCTCCCCCAATTCCGGCACGCAGGTCGTCTCGGCGATCGAGCGGACCACACCCCCGGCACGCAAGGTTGCGCCTTCCACCACCGTGAGACGGCACAAGCCCGCACCGAAATCGCCGCCTCAGGTCGTGAAGACACAGGCCCCGGCGCAGGTTGCTCAGAACGAGCCGCAGCCGGTCGCTCCGGCTCCAGTCGCGAACGACCCGATGCCAGTGTCACCACGTCCGCAGCCGATCCCGGTTTCCTATCCGAGCGGCCCGTCGTCTGGTGGTGACGAGGGCACTGTCAGTCGTGGCTCTACCGCAGGCGCGGTAATCGGAACGATTCTCGGTGCCGTGATCCGCGGTGGCATCGTCGGCGGCGATGGCGATAACTGCGATCCGCGCACGGAAGGTCGTGGCGCTCGTCTGCCCAACAACCGTATTCCAATTGGTGGATTGCCG
>DASXYR010000125.1:0-6348 GCA_036502385.1 Gemmatimonadaceae bacterium | reverse complement strand
CTCCGTACTAAGCTCATCAATAGCTGAGCAAGAAAAAAGCGCCGGTGCGATGCACCGGCGCTTTTTCGTGTTCGTTTTCGGGAGCTAAATATTGTCGGGGTTGGCGTCCTGTTCGCCTTTGCCGAAGTTCTTCTGGGCTTTGCCCTTGAGCTCTTCAGCGCGGCCCTTGATGTGCTCGCTGGTGTTGTCAGTCGCATCGCCGAGATCACCGCGAATCTGACCTTTCATTTCTTTGGCGGTGCCTTTGACCTGATTCTCTACACCGCGCTCGTTGAGATCCTTCATTTGACCCTCCCGTTGGAATCGAGTTTCTTCGTGGTTTCGGAGGCTTATAAAGCAAGGCGTATGCCTTCCACCAACGGATGTTTTTGGGAGGCGGGTATCCACCTTGCAAAGGCCCGCCCGCTAGCGGAAATTGCGAGGTCAAAAGCCACCGCTATCGGTAGGCCAGGACAACCTCAATAGGTCGCCCCAATCAGTACTTACGTAGAAGATCACCCGAGCGGCCGCCGTCTCGCAAAACTCACAATTCTCGCGCTCGGCGTCGTGTACGGCGACATCGGGACAAGCCCGTTGTACGCTTTGCGCGAATGCTTCAAGCCTGAGTACGGGCTGGCCGCGACAGAGAGCAACGTATACGGCGTTCTCTCACTGATCCTCTGGTCGCTGATCAGCATCGTCAGCATCAAGTACATCGTCTTCGTCATGCGCGCCGATAACCGGGGCGAGGGAGGTATACTCGCGCTCGTGGCTCTCGTACTTCAAAGGCTGCATCGCGAAGCCGATCTCCGAACCAAGGCCGTGGTCACGGTCATCGGGCTCATAGGGGCCGCGCTATTGTACGGCGATGGAGTGATCACCCCCGCGATCTCGGTCCTCAGCGCCACCGAAGGTCTAGCCGTTGTGCAACCGGTGCTAGGCAAGGTCGCAATTCCGCTGACCGTCATAATCATCGTTGCGCTCTTTCTGTACCAGAAGAAGGGGACTGCCAAGGTCGGCCGAATCTTCGGGCCGATCATGTTGATCTGGTTTCTGACCATCGCGATTCTCGGTGCGCGCCAGGTAGCCGCCGAGCCACGCATCCTCCTCGCCGTCAATCCGTGGTATGCATTGAGCTTTTTCGGACTTCACGGACTTCACTCATTTGTGGTTCTGGGGGCGGTCGTGCTGGCGGTGACGGGAGCTGAGGCTCTCTACGCGGACATGGGGCACTTTGGCAAACGCTCGATCCGGATAGCATGGTTCGGTCTGGTCCTGCCGTGCCTCGTCCTGAATTATTTCGGCCAGGGTGGACTCATTCTCCAGACGGCGGAGGCCGCAGCCAATCCCTTCTATCTAATGGCTCCGCGCTCCCTGCTCTACCCGCTGATTGCCCTCGCCACGATCGCCGCCGTCATCGCTTCGCAGGCGCTCATCTCCGGTGCGTTCTCCCTTACACAGCAGTGCGTCCAGCTTGGCTATAGCCCTCGCGTCACCATCATCCACACATCCAAGCGGGAAGTCGGACAGATCTACATCCCCGAGGTGAACAACGGACTGATGATTGTGTGCCTGCTGGTCGTGTTCTACTTCAAGTCTTCGACGGCGCTTGGTGCCGCGTACGGCATTGCCGTGACGGGCACCTTTCTCATGACGACTTGTCTGCTGTATGTCGTCGCGCGGACCTGGTGGGGCTGGAGCAAATTGCGCACGCTATCGCTCGTCGTTCCATTTCTCATCATCGATGGCGCGTTCTTCGCCGCGAATTTCATCAAGATTCATCAGGGCGGCTGGGTGCCACTCACGATCGCGTTCTTCATCTTCGTCCTGATGACGACCTGGAACCGCGGGCGTGATATCGTACAGGATCTCCTGCGGCGCGGCATGCTGCCGATCGATCTGCTGCTGGCGGATCTCGCGAACAGGAAGACCGTTCGCGTCCCTGGCATGGCGGTGTTCATGACGCGTGAGCCCGAGGGCGCTCCAGTGGTGCTTCTTCACCACCTCAAGCACAACAAGGTTCTGCACGAACAAGTGGTCTTGCTCTCGATCCTTTCCGAGGAAGTGCCCGAGATCCCTGACACCGATCGCATCACGATCAAGAAGCTGCCGCAGGGATTCTATCGCATCACGGCGCGGTATGGATTCATGGAGAGCACCAATGTGCCGGCGATTCTCGCGCGCGCGAAGGAAGCCGGCATCGACAACAAGCCACTCGACACCACTTTCTATCTCGGCCGCGAACAGCTGATTCCGACGGGACCCACGCCGCTCTGGAACTGGCGAAAGAAGCTGTTTGTCTTCATGTCGCGAAACTCGCGTTCCGCCACGGCGTTTTACGGAATTCCGCCGAATCGCGTCGTCGAGCTCGGGGCACAGATCGAGTTCTGACGGGGCGCTCGTGGCGGCGCCCGAACTTTGTCGTTGTACGCCGAGTTAGCTTTTTCGCCTCAGCTTTGCGATCTCCCGACGGTCCTTTTTCGAGGGACGCCCGCCGTCGTAGCCTCCGGCCAGGTGTGCTGCCTTGACCTGAAGCTGCATCGCTTCGCGCAGCTTTCGTCCTTCTTCCGTTTCTTCATAAAGCCTGGCGGCAACAGGCGCCGGACCGCGCACCTCGGAAACGGCGCGGACCGTCATGACGTGTTGATAGGGCCCGAGCCGGATTCGGACTGAATCACCGATCTGCAGCTGCTTGGCGCGTTTTGCGCGGTCTCCATTTACCTCGACTTTCCCGCTTTCGATCGCGGTTGCCGCAAGCGCGCGGGTCTTGAAGAAGCGCGCCGCCCACAACCACTTGTCCAGCCTTACTCTGGTTACGTCGTCGGTAGTCATTCCCTTCGTTGCCCTGGCGAGGGTTCGGAGTCATCAAGATAAGTGAGATCCTGGCCAGCGGGGTTCGTCCATGGTCGAAGACAACTGGAAGTCGCAGCTCAAGAAAATAGAGCGGGAGTTCGACGGACTCCCGCCCGAGCCATCGCCTGCGTTCCAAAAGCTGCAGAGCGAAGAAGAGCGGCGCGCGAAAGAGCGGACGATGACGCGCGCCGCCATCATCGGCTCGACCGCGCGCCTGATCCTCGTCCTCGCCCTCGGAGCGGCGTTGGTGATGTGGCCGTATTCTCGAGCGTGCGGCTCCGGATGGTTCGGCTACGTCGGAGTGGAAGCGGTAATAATCGCCGGCGGTCTGTGGGTGGCGATCACGACGTGGCGCGCCCGGCTGGCAAAGCTTCACGTGCTTTCGTTGCTCATCGTTCTCACGGGACTCGCATTGGTAGCAGCCGAAGTCCTGCCGCGAATCGGCTATGCGGTGACCGACCCACGCCATCCACCGCTGATATGGTGCGCCGAGCCAACGAACGCGCCGCCAGCCACCACGATGCTGGAACAGCGCGTTCAGTATGCAGCTCAGTCGGCGAGCAGTCGCTGGGAAGAGAGCAGTGGCGATCTCGTCAAACAACTCCGCCCGCAACAGGCTGCTTTGGAGCGGACGCTTCACCGCGAGCTGCGCTTGCGGCAAGGGCCATGATCACGTCCGGGGCAACCGCCTGACCAACGGCGTGATCCGCTCGCGCATCATCCGCGCGTCGGGTGCATACAGCATCATTCCTTCCGGTCCACCGAAGGGCATCATTCCTTCGCCACCCGGCATCCCCATCCTGAAGTGATCGCCGAGCCGCATCACATCGGTCGCTTTGCCGGCGACGACCTGCACATCGCGAAAGCGACCGCCTGAGTAGACGCGCAGAGTGACGCGGCTTCCCGGCGTCAGCTTCTGGACCTCACGCGTCAGTCGATGCGAAGCCAGCCCGCTGGAGTAGGAATCGTCGATATCGGCGGCGGGAGTCCGAAGATCGACGCCATTGATCGCCGCAATGCGATCTCCTTCCACAA
Source organism: Gemmatimonadaceae bacterium (assembly GCA_036502385.1). Classification (GTDB taxonomy): domain Bacteria; phylum Gemmatimonadota; class Gemmatimonadetes; order Gemmatimonadales; family Gemmatimonadaceae; genus UBA4720. The sequence goes on along the minus strand of DASXYR010000125.1, from coordinate 2,481 downwards.
TGCCGGCGATCTCGGCGGGACCTTTGGTGGTCACGCCCTCGACGAATACGCCGAGCGTGTCGCGGGGCGTGCCGGTCGAGCGAAGCTCTATGCCCAGCGCCGCGCGCTTCGCCATCGCCGAGTCCATGCGCATGAACATGACCTTCCCAAAGGCGGAATCCGGACCGATCCAGCCCCGGTACGCATGACATTCCGTGCGTCCGTTCGAGAACTTCGTGCAGGTCGAGTCGGGCCTGCCCGCGCCCGCCTGTGCATCGAGCGTCGCGGCCGCGGATAGTGCGCCCACAGTTGAAAGTAGAAGTAATGCCTTCATTTGGTCTCCATGAGGTTCTGTGCTATGGGACATCGAACCGCATTGAAGGGTTGCCGGGTGCAAAAGGACCGTGGCCCGGCGATATTCCATCATGTCCGCGACCCTCGAGCCCAGCACCAAGCCGTCGGAGAGCCAGGAAATCGACGTCCACTCGTTCGAGCACCACTGGCAGGACGAAGCTGACGCCGCTTATCTCTACCGCCTCCTCGCGGCCGCTGAGCCCGACGCAAAAAAGCGGGACATCTACTCCCGGCTGGCGGATGTTGAGGACCGGCACGTCGTGGTGTGGTCGGATCTTCTCGAGAAGCACGGACACCGCCCCACGAAGTTCCGGCCCAGCAGACGCGCCAAACTTCTCGCGGCGCTTGGACGGTGGTTCGGCCCTGGATTTCTCCTCCCGATGTTGCTCGAAGAAGAGGGTCGCGAGGTCAAGGCATACCTCGACATGCACCGCGAAACGCCGATCGGCGCTCCGGGTGGACTCGAAGCCCTCACTCTCGCGCGCGAATCAGCCGAGCACGCGACGACGCTCGGCGAAATCTCCGGGAAAGGCGCTGAGCCGTGGCACAAGACAGCGTCGGGCGGCTTCCTCCGGAACGTCGTCTACGGATTCAACGACGGCCTGACGGCGAATTTTGGTCTCGTTGCCGGTGTGATCGGCGCGGCCACGGTCAACCAGCACCAGGCTGTGGTCGTGGCGGGAGTCGCCGGGCTCATTGCGGATGCCCTGTCGATGGGATCGAGCGGATATCTCGCCAGCAAGAGCGAGCGCGAGGTCTATGACTACGAGATCTCGATGGAGAAGACCGAAGTCGAGCTCATGCCCGAGATCGAGCGCGACGAGCTCGCGATCATCTACGAGACGAAGGGGATGGATCGCGACTCGGCACACGCGCTCGCGACGCGCATCATGGCCGACCCGGCGCTGATGCTGAAGGAGCAGGTGCAGGAGGAGCTCAAGATCGGCGAATTCAGCATGTCGCCCTTCCGCGAGGGTTGGATAACCGGCCTCGCGACGGCGTTCGGCGCGGCGATTCCAGTGTTTCCATTTCTCATTTGGCATGGTGCTACTGCGATCGTCATCTCGTTCACGGTTTCGATGCTTTCGCACTTCCTCGTCGGCGCGGCGCGATCGGTTTTCACCGGACGCGGGGTTTTCCGTTCAGGCTTCGACATGTTTGTCGTCGGAGTCGGTGTCGCCGGCGTCGGCTACTTCTTCGGCGGGTGGATCGGAAGGATGCTCTAGCGTGCCTTCACGCCCGTACGTTCTCGCCGAAACAAACTGGAAATCCGTCAAGGACACCGCATTCGAGGTGGCCGTGCTGCCGTGGGGCGCGACGGAGCCGCACAACTATCACCTTCCGTACGCGACGGACAATTACGAGACCGGGGCGCTCGCCGAGCGCGCGGCGGAAATCGCGTGGAACAAGGGCGCCAAGGTAATCGCGCTCCCAACGGTACCGTTCGGAGTGAACACCGGACAGCTCGACCTCCGGCTCGCGCTCAACATGAATCCGAGCACACAGCTCGCGCTGCTCACTGATCTCGCGTCCGCGCTCTCGGGTCAGGGAGTGCGCAAGCTGCTGATTCTCAACGGCCACGGCGGGAATGATTTCAAGCAGATGATTCGCGAGCTCCAGCCGCGCGTCGACCTCTTCATCTGTGTCATCAATTGGTGGACGTGCGTGAAGGGCTCCGAGTATTTCGACGAGCCCGGAGATCACGCCGGAGAGATGGAAACGAGCATCATGATGGCGCTCAAGCCGGAGCTGCTGCTCCCGCTGTCCGAGGCCGGTGCCGGAAAGGCGAAGAAATTCAAGGTCGCGGGGCTGCGCGACGGATGGGCGTGGACGCCGAGGGAATGGACGAAGGTGTCGAGCGACACGGGAACCGGGAACCCGAAGGCTTCCACGCGTGAGAAGGGCGAAAGATTTTTCCGCGCGGTGGCGGAGCGAATTGGCGGCTTCCTGGTGGACCTCGCGCGCGCCGACCCCGAGAACATGTACGAGTGAGCTCAGCCGGACTGCGTTCGTAGCCAACGCTCGAGCGCGGCGACGACGTGGTTCTGCTCCTCGGGCGAGAGCTCCCTTCCCTTGGGAATCTGGTGCCACTTCTCGAGACATCCTCGGCAGCACGTGGCCGTCGCGTGCTGTGCAATGAACACGGGG
>DASXYR010000124.1:0-4710 GCA_036502385.1 Gemmatimonadaceae bacterium | reverse complement strand
GCGCATGTGTCGACCATCTTATAAGCGGGGACTATGCCGAATCCGGTGCGTCGCGCGCGCGCAGCCGATTCCGTCTCTCCACGCAAATCGGCGAGCTGCCGGTCGGAGAACCCCATTCGCTTCATTCGCCAGAGAACATCCACCTCTACGGTCGGCAGCGCCGCATACGCCCCTTCGGCGGCAAGGATCTCTTCCATCTGCGAGAGAAACCACGGATCGATGCCCGTGATCTCGTTGATCTCGCTCGCCTCTATTCCCGCTTCAAGCGCGCGCTTCACCTGAAATATTCTTTCGGGTGTCGGCCGCCTCAGCGCGCCGCGAAGCGCTTCGGGAGAGTCGTCCTCGAGACGGTCGTCCGCGAGCGTCGATGCGGTGGTCCAGCCGGGCCGTCCAATCTCGAGCGCGCGCAGCGCTTTCTGAAATGCTTCCTTGAAGGTCCGCCCAATCGCCATCGATTCCCCGACGGACTTCATCTGGGTGGTCAGCTGCGGATTGGCGGCGCGGAATTTCTCGAAGGCAAATCGCGGGCATTTCACGACTACATAGTCGAGGACCGGCTCGAACGAAGCCGGTGTGGTCCCCGTGATGTCGTTCGGGATCTCGTCGAGGCGGTAGCCCACCGCGAGCTTGGTACCGATTCGAGCGATTGGAAATCCGGTCGCCTTCGACGCCAGCGCCGACGACCTGGAGACGCGAGGGTTCATCTCGATGACCAGCATTTCGCCGTCACGCGGATTGATCGCGAACTGGATGTTGCATCCACCGGCCTCGACCCCGATCTCGCGAATTACGGCGACGGCGGCGTCGCGCATCAGCTGGTACTCGCGGTCGGTCAGCGTCATCGCCGGCGCGACCGTAATGGAATCGCCCGTGTGCACACCCATCGGGTCGATGTTCTCGATCGAGCACACGATGACGACGTTGTCGGCACCGTCGCGCATCACCTCGAGCTCGAACTCCTTCCACCCGATGACGCTTCGCTCGACGAGAACCTGAGTCACCGGGGAGAGAGCGAGCCCGCGACGGACGACATCCTCGAACTCCTGCCGGTTGTACGCGATGCCGCCGCCGGTACCACCAAGGGTGAACGCGGGCCTGATGATGGCGGGGAACTGGGTGATTTCGACGATGTCGAGCGCCTCGTCGAGCGTCGTCGCAATCCCGCCCTGCGGCACGGCCAGCCCGATCCGCTTCATCGCCTCGCCGAAGAGTTTGCGATCCTCGGCCATCGCGATCGCGCGCGCGTCAGCTCCAATGAGCTCGACCCCGTACTTTTGCAGCACGCCGTTCTCGGCCAGCTTCATCGCGACGTTGAGCGCGGTCTGTCCGCCCATGGTTGGAAGAAGGGCGTCGGGTTTCTCACGTGCGATCACGAGCTCGACGTACTCCGGCGTAACCGGCTCGATGTAGGTCCTGTCCGCGAACTCGGGGTCGGTCATGATCGTCGCCGGGTTCGAGTTGACGAGAATGACCTCGAACCCCTCCTCGGCGAGTGCCTTGGCCGCCTGGGTGCCCGAATAGTCGAACTCCGCCCCCTGCCCGATGATTATCGGGCCGGAGCCGATCACCAGAATCCGGTGGAGGTCAGTTCTCTTCGGCATTTCGGAAGTAATTCACTGAATCAAACTTAGCGAAGGAATTTCCCTGCGTGTCCGCACATTGTCCTCGCTCCTCAATTAGTCCGCGATTATCAATGCACTTGGTGCTGGACCCTCAGTCCGACAAAAAAAGGGAGCCCAAAGGCTCCCCCCATTCTTTCTCAAACGCGCCCGGGCTACGCAGCGGTCTTTCCTCTCGGCGCCCGCTGAATCTTTCCAGCGTGGAGGCAGCGAGTGCACACCTTGATCTTGGTGATCTTGTCGTTGATCACGATGCGGGCGACCTGAAGATTCGGCTTCCACGTCCGTCGCGTCTTGTTGTTCGCGTGCGAGACGTTGTTGCCGTATGCGACGCCCTTGTCGCAGACGTAGCAGCGGTTTCTCTTGATCTGTGCCATTCGATTAACCCTCGGTCCCGATCAGCTCGATGCGCGCCATCTCGGCGCCGTCGCCCTTGCGGTGACCAGTCTTGAGGATCCGGGTGTAGCCGCCCTTCCGCGTAGCGAAGCTCGGTCCGACCTCCTTGAACAGCTTATCGGCTGTCGGACGGTGCGCGACGTGACGACCGGCGAGACGCCGGTTGTGGAGCGTTCCGGTCTTTGCCTTGGTGATCAGCTTCTCTACGAACGGACGAAGCTCTTTGGCTTTCGCTTCGGTCGTCTCGATCGCCCCACGCTCGATCAGTGCCTTCGCGAGGCTCCTCATGAGCGCGAGCTTCTGCTCGCTCGTGCGGCGCAGCTGTCTGCCGACTTTACGGTGACGCATGTGCTTAGCCTTCCTCTTCGTCGTCGGCGCCGACTGTGGCGACGTTGCGGTTGGGCGGAGTTCCCTGATCGGTGATGCGGACGCCGTCGGGAGACTCCTCGTACTTCATGCCGAAGTTGAGGTTCTCTCTCTCGAGCAGATCTGCGATCTCGTTCAGGGATTTCTTGCCGAAGTTCTTGACCTGCAGGATCTGGCTCTCGCTCTGGCGGACCAGGTCACCAAGTGTGCGGATGTTGGAATTCTTGAGCGAGTTGACGGAACGAACCGACAGCTCGAAGTCCTCGATCGGCGTGCGGAGCACGTCGGCAAGGCGGTGCGCGTCGCCGCCGGGCATGTCCGAGCCCGGGGTGAGCGGCGCGGACGCGTGCGAGCCGAAGCCCGCGAAATACTGGAAGTGCGTCTGCGCGAGCGCGGCGGCGTAGCTCACTGCCTCTTCAGGCGTGATGGTGCCGTTGGTCTCGACGGTCAGCGTCAACCGATCGTAGTCCGTGCGCTGTCCAACGCGCGTCTCGGCGACTGCGAAGTTGGCGCGGCGAACAGGATTGTAGATGGAATCGATTCGGACGACATCGACCGGCAGCGTCTTGTCGACCACGTGCTGATCGGACTCGACGTAGCCGCGTCCGCGGCCGACGTACAGCTCGACGTTGATGTCGCGGTCGCCCTGCAGCGTGAACAGGTGCTGGTTGCGATCGACGATCGTCACGCCGCCCTGGCCCTCGATGTCGGCAGCCGTCACCGGGCCCGCCGAATTCTTCGAGATGCGGAGGACGGTGTTCTCGACGCCTTCGTCGAGTGACAGCGTGAGAACCTTCAGATTGCCGATGATCTGGTGGACGTCTTCCACCACGCCCGGGATAGTCTGGTGTTCGTGCAGGACGCCGTCGATGCGGAATCCCCAGACGGCCGAGCCGCGCAACGAGGACAACAGAAGACGCCGCATGGCGTTTCCGAGGGTGTGCCCGAAGCCGCGCTCGAGCGGCTGGAGACGGAATTCTGCGACATTGGGATTGTCTTCGCGCTTCGTCGCTTCGACTAGCTGCGGACGGACAAGTCCCCTGAGATCAATTGCGGTTGCCATTTTTTTCTTTTCCTTGAACGTGCCACCCCGCCCCTAACGCGCGGTGAGCCCGTAACGAGAGTTAGGGTCTCGTCCTGCTTTTGATTGCGGACTGAGGACTAAGTGCATTGCTGACTGCTGACTAACTGCGGATGAGAGACTAACTGCGAATCACGGAAACCCGCTTCCCGCTTCCCGCTTCCCGCCCACCGCTACTTCGAGTACAACTCCACCACCAATTGCTCCTGAGCAGCAATAGGAATATTCGGACGCGTCGGTCTCTCGAGCATCTTCCCGCTGAACGTGTCGCGATCTACAGCGATCCACGAGAGCGGCGCCCCGCGCGAAGCCTGATCCATGGCAGTCATGATGCTCGCCTGCTCGCGTGACTTCATGCGAACGCGGATCTCCTGGCCGGGCTGAACGAGAAAGCTCGGGATGTCGACGGACTTCTGATTGATCTCGACGTGACGGTGACGAATGAGCTGGCGCGCTGCCTTGCGGCTGCCCGCGAATCCCATGCGGTACACGACGTTGTCGAGGCGCGACTCCAGCGCTGCCAGAAGATTGTGTCCCGTGATTCCCGGAAGCGGTGCAACGCGCTCGAAGGTGTTACGGAACTGCTTCTCACTCACGCCATAGATACGCTTGATCTTCTGCTTCTCGCGGAGCTGCTTCGAGTACTCCGACATCTTGCGACGGCGGGCGGTCGAAGAGCCGTGCTGCCCGGGAGGTGTCGGACGACGCTCGACCGGGCACTTCTCCGTGAAGCACTTCGTGGCCTTGAGGAACAGCTTCGTTCCTTCGCGGCGGCACTGTCTGCAGCTCGATCCTGTATAACGCATCGGTTAGACTCTCCGACGCTTCGGAGGACGGCAGCCGTTGTGCGGAATCGGCGTGACGTCCTTGATCGACTTGACCTGAAGGCCGGCGGCGACGAGCGCCTGGATCGCCGACTCGCGTCCCGATCCCGGTCCCTGAACTCTCACGTGCACGCGGCGAACACCGAGCGTGACGGCCTCGCGTCCGGCCTGCTCACCGGCAACGGTCGCAGCGAACGGCGTCGACTTCTTGGATCCCTTGAAGCCTGCCTTGCCCGACGATCCCCACGAAATCGTGTTCCCGTGAGAATCGGTGATCGTGATGGTCGTGTTGTTGAAAGTCGCCGAGACGTGGGCGATGCCCTCCGCCTCGATGATTCGCTTTGTCTTCTTTCCAATAGCCATAGTTTTACTTCGTTACCTTCTTCTTGCCGGCGATAGCGCGGCGTGGACCCTTCTTGGTACG
>DASXYR010000123.1:0-4060 GCA_036502385.1 Gemmatimonadaceae bacterium | reverse complement strand
CTACCGGCTTTTTCCACACTTGATTCCTGTAGATCGCAGGGCCTTTCGCGGCGTCGTAAGTCTCGACTGGTCGGCGAATCATCTGGCGCACGAACCAATCGGTTTGGAGATAAGTAGTTACGGCGACGGTAACGTCACGTCGTACACCATCGACTTCCTGGGCGTACCAGAGCGGGAAGGTGTCGTTGTCTCCGTCGGTGACGACGATTGCGTACGGCTCGAGCGAATTGAGATAGTCCCGAGCCCACTGATCGGTGAATTGGTGTCCAGCGCGCGATGCGGAGCTCCAGTTTGCAAGGAGCGGAACGAGCGCGATCAGAAGTATCGGTGCCGCGAGAATCAAGGCGCGGCGAGGGGGGCGACTCGGTGCGGCCGCAACATGCTCTTGCGGGTGGTCTTTCAGTGACTCGGATTGCAATCCCTCTCCGATCACATGTGCGAGCTGATCCCAGAGGAAGCTCAGGCCGATCGCGGCCCACACGCCCCACGCCGAGAAGCTCCAGATGTAGAAGTAGTCTCTGTCGCGCACTTCTCGCTGGACATCGCTGGCACCCGGATCCTGCGACCAGCCGTACTTGAAGTTGAGATAGTAAATGAGCGCGAGTGTCATCGTGACCATGAGAGGGCCAAAATACCAGAAGGTCTTTCGGTCTCGATCCCAATGCACATACCCGCCGAGTAATCCCAGCCCGAGGAACAGGAACGCCATCACGAATTGAAGTCCCGGCAGGTTTTCGTGGGCGTCGCGCAGCCATTGCCATTTGAAGTAGAGCCACCACATGCCAACCTGTTCCGGATACGTCGCACCTCGCTCCAGTTTCGGCGGGTACTGTTCACGGTTGATGTTCGCGATCAACCGGTCTTTTGTGAGTTTAGTGAACGTGCAGGATGCTTCGATCTTAGTCTCGCAAGCGGTCGGGGCGCCTTCGTTGATTGCCGGAAAATAGGCCGCCCGGACGGGCTCGTAGATGAACGGAGTGAGCCCCAGTGTCAGCGCTCCGAGCCCAGCGACCACAAGTCTCCACCGCAGCAGCGTACGCCAACGCGTGGTGAAGAGAGCGATAGCCGCTGCCGGGAGGGGAAGGAAGCCAGCTGGATGATTGGCGTATCCGAGCCCTATAAGAAAGCAAACGAGCAGGATGAGACGATCCGCTCTGGCTGAATCGGGATTCTCGATCCATTGAATGATGAGCCACGAAACAATCGTGAAGAACAAAAGCGAAATGGTGTACACCTTCTCGTTCACTACAGACTGATTCCAGACCGTGAACGCGGTCGCTCCAAGAAGAGTTGCGATTCCGGCCACCACTCTCCGCTGCCACAGCTCCGAAATCCAGCGCGCAACGATTCTCTCCGTAATCAGAAACCAGAGCCCTGCCGCGCACGCGCTGGCGAGAGCCGCCATGATGTTGATCCTGGCTCCGTACGAGACAGGTATTGGTATGGAGGCGAATGCGTGGCCGAGCAGCATAAAGAATGGATTTCCCGGCGGGTGTGGTATGCCGAGGACTTTCACTGCTGCCATGTACTCGCCGGTGTCCCACATCGCTACCGATGGTGCAAGGGTCAGGATGTAGAGGGCGAACACCAGCGTTCCCGCGATCGCGGCGAGAAGATAGGAGGGTCTATAACCGTTCCGACTCGGATCGGGCGCTGTCTTAGCCATGTCTCGAATTGAGAAGTACTTATGGACGGAGTGGATGAATCTTAGTCACTCGCCGATCGTTCTGGGTTCGACCCCACTGTCTTCAAGGTCGCGCGTGGCCGGCCTTGTTTTCGGGATATGTTCGGTATAAGCTCAGGCATGGGATTCATCGAGCTCCGAGCCCACACCGCTTTTTCTTTCGGCGACGGCAGCGTTTCACCCGAGGCACTCGCAGCCCGCGCGGCATCACTCGGCTACAGTGCGATCGGAATCACCGACACCGCCGATCTGGGCGGGATCGTCCGCTTCGGACTCGAAGCACGACGCCAGGGCGTGAAGCCGATCGTCGGCACCGAGCTCAATGTCGATGGATGTCCCGCCGCTTTTCTGGCGAGAAGCAAGGAGGGATTCAACAACCTCGCGTCTCTCGTCACGCGATCGCGCGTGGGAGAGCTCTCGAGCTGGAAAAAGGGAGATGGTAAAAAAACACGCGGGCGTCCGCGCATCGCGTGGCAGCAGGTAGCGGAGCGGAGCGAGGGACTGCAGGTGCTGACCGGTCCGGCGTCCGGATCGGTCGCATCCAGTCTGCGCGCCGGTGATTTCAAGGGAGCGGAGCGCACGCTCTGCCGGTGGCGCGAGGCTTTCGGCGACAGGCTCGCGGTCGAAGTGCAGCTCCACCACACGAGCGGAAGTGAAGGTGCTCTCGCGACGGCGCTGATCGAGCTCGCGGAGCGTCACCGTGTGCCGTGGGTGGTATGTCACGAGCCGAGGTACATCGACAATGACAGCCGGCTCGTGCACGACGTACTGACGGCGCTGCGCTACGACACCACCATCGACGATGCGCTCGCGCGCGGATTGCTGCACCCGAATGGCGAGTGGCGTCTCATCTCTCCCGAGGAGATGGCGGAGCGGTGGAAGGGGCGCGAGAAGGGATTGGAGGAGAGCGGGCGAATCGCATCCGAGTGCGATTTCAGCCTGGCCTGGGTGAGGCCGCCGCTCCCGAAGTTCCCGGTTCCGGCCGGACTCAACGACGATTCGTTTCTCAGCGAAAGAGTTTTTGCGGGAGCGCGCGAGAGATGGGGAGAGATCGACGACAAGCAGAACGCGCAGCTCGAACACGAGCTCCGCGTTATCGCCAAGCTCGGCTTCTCCGGATTTTTTCTCGTGATGTGGGACGCGGTGGATTTCGCGCGCCGGAATGGAATCCTCTGCCAGGGGCGCGGCAGCGCCGCCAATTCGGCGGTGGCGTACTGTCTCGCGATCACCGCCGTGGATCCGGTGAAGCACGGACTCCTGTTCGAGCGATTTCTTTCGGAGATCCGAGTCGATGGACAGACGGAGGCCCCTGACATCGATGTCGACATCGAGCACGACCGGCGGGAGGAAGTCCTCGACTACGTCTACGACAAATACAACCGCGCCAAGGCGGCGATCACGTGCATCGTGCAGATGTACCGGGGACCCAACGCGATTCTCGATTCGATGCGCGCGTTCGGCTATCCGGTGGAGATGGCGACGAATTTCTCCAAGCGCATCCACTGGAGCGATCCGATTGAAGGAGCGGCGTACATCGCCGAGACCCTCGCTCCGAAGTTCGGCCTCGATCTCGACAACCCGCGCGGCAAGGCGACGTTGGCGGCGATGGCGGCGTTCGAGGGAGTGCCGCGTCTTCGCTCGACGCACGTCGGCGGATTCGTTCTCTCATCTGCGCTGCTCGGCGATTACCTGCCGGTCGAGCACACGACGATGGGCCGCACGATCATCCAGTTCGACAAGGACGATCTCGATGCAGTTGGCATCCCCAAGTTCGACTTCCTTGGACTCGGCGCGCTGTCACTGGTGCGGCGCGCCTTCGACATGATCGAAGTGAGAACCGGCACGCGCCCCGAGATGTACAAGCTGCCGCCCGACGACGAGGCGACCTACGATCTGATCGCGCACGGCGAGACGATCGGAACGTTTCAGATCGAGAGCAGGGCACAGATAGCTTCTGTGCTGCATACGAAGCCGGATCGGCTGTACGACATCGTGGTGCAGGTGGCTCTCATTCGTCCCGGTCCGATCCAGGCGAATTTCGTGCATCCCTACACGGCGCGCCGCCGCGGACTCGAGCCGGTGACGTACCTGCATCCCGATCTCGAGCCGATTCTCAAGCGCACGCAGGGGATCCCGATCTTTCAGGAGCAGGCGATGGCGATCGCCATGAAGCTCGGCGGATATTCGGCGGCGCAGGCCGACGAGCTGCGGCGCACGATGGGCCACATCAGAAAAGTAGAGAAGCTGCATCGCGTGCTCGAGCAGCTGCGCGCGCGCATGGTGGAGCGCGGAGTTACGGAAGACGTCGCGGTGCAGATCGCGGAGGATCTCAAGAGCTTTGCCAACTATGGATTTCCGGAATCGCACGCGTGGAGC
>DASXYR010000122.1:0-4398 GCA_036502385.1 Gemmatimonadaceae bacterium | reverse complement strand
CGTGCGACCGACGAACCACTCCGGCAGCGGTCTACCCCCGGGCCACGTGTGGCCTCCTCCCTGAACAGTGTAAAGCACTACCGCCGCGCCATTCGCGCACCCTCCGTAAGCACGACGCGTGACGTCCGCCGCCACGATCGATTCGACCGGATTGGGATCGCATCGGTTTCTCCTCGCCCAATTCGCTGCCCATCCCTGCACATTTGGAAATGGTCTTGGTGACATCCACGAAGAACCGCCGTTGTACGGAATGTCCGGATCTGCCGTCCCATGAAACGCAATCATCGGCACCGGCCGTTCGTCCGTGCACCAGCGCCAGGGCAGTGTCTGCGCCGCCGCCACCATCCCGACCGCCGCAATCCGATTGGACAGCGTGCAGGAAAGCGCAAACGACATCCCGCCGCCATTGGAAAGCCCATTGGCGTAAATACGGGTCGAGTCGATGTTGTAAGACGCACTCAGCGTATCGATCAGCTCCGAGATGAATCTGACGTCCTTCTTCAGATCGTCGCCGGGATCGGCGCGCCATACTCTGAGGCCTTTGCCGCCAACTCCCGACGGATATACGACAATGAAACCCTTCCTGTCGGCCAGATCGTTCCACCGGCTCGTCTCTTTTTGAGCCGCACCCCACAGCCCCGCGCCGTGCATGCTGATCACCAGCGGCGTGGCTCTCGACCGCTCGTAACTCTTCGGGACGTACAGCAGATACTCCCGCTTTTCCCCGGACGAAACGAAAGACCCGTTGTCCCGATTCGCCGAGTAGAACGAGACGGCTTCAATCGGGACAATCGCTACCGGCAGAGCAACCAGCGCCAGCACGGCGCCGAGTACCACCCTCCTGTCCCTTATCATCGATGCCGGTTCCACGCGAGCGCGAGCGGAGCCGCTGAAAGTCGCGCGAGCGGAACTGCCAGGATCGCGAGGAGCATGATCAGATAGTGCGGAATGTGCGGCGCACCGAGCAGCCACACGAGCACGCCATAGAGCGCGAACACGGCGACGCACCAGAAACCGGCGCCCAACACGAGGGCGCCATCACTCAGCAGACGACCGCGATAGAGGCGGACGAGAATCCACACGGCGGCGATCATTTTGACGGTGACGAGAACGGCGAAGATCAGCGGGAGTGCGGTCCACACCTCACCCAGTCGCCTGCTGTCCACAATCCACTCCACGAATGGCCCGAACAGGAAAAAGAATCCCAGCACGAGAAACACGCTTCCCTTGATGAGCGAGGCGCGGCCGGTGAGGCCGATGTAAAGGCCCTGCACGAGCTGCGTCCACGTCGCAGCGATGCATCCCCCGACCAATAGAAGCACCGAAACGACCGCGCGCGGCGTTCCCACGATTTCGGACAGCCGCCGCAATCGCTCGAGCACCAAATCAGACGTGCCCGAGAGGGTGAGCGCGATCGCGATGGCAAGGAGTACGACCAGCCACGTCACGCTTACGCTCCGGATCGCCATTCTCAGCTTCGCTGCGATCAATTCGCCGTTGCTCAACGGCCGCGTTGAAATAAAGGCAGTGATCCCATATGAACCGCTCGTGTTGGCGCTCGAGCCGCTCGCCGCCGCGGCGGCGAAAGTCGCCATGAATGGCGGAGTGAGCAGCACGGCTACCAGAATCGTGACGACGAGGCTGGTGGATTCGCGGGAAACCCACAGCAGGGCCAGCTCGAATGGCAGCAGGATTGCGATCCACGCCGGGAGCGACCGGCCATGTCGTCGCCATTCGAACCACGCGTGAGCGCTCGCCGCCGATGAAAAACGCCGGCGATGGCGCGGCCGAGACGCGATCTGCGCGGGCGACGCGAAGGCGGCACGCCAATCGGGCACGTCACCGCGACGCGCACGCGCGAGGGCGAAGCGCGCGACGAGATACGCGAGCGGAATCTGCGGTGCAAGAATCCCGAGCATCAGCGATTCATGGGCGTTGAAGTGCAGCGCGAGGATGGCGGTGGTGTCGATCGTCCCCAGCAAGAGGACGGTGACGAAGATCCGCAGCCCCGCGAGAGGATAAGGCATCCACGTCAGCGCCTGCGTCCAGGCGAGGAGTGACGCCGCGAGAAATGCCGGCCAGATCCACGGGATCGCGATTCCCGATGGCCAGAGCGCGAGTGTTCTCGTCGCCAGCCACAGTATCATCATCACCGCCGTGCCATAGATCATCGGCAAAACCGAGAGCGCGGTGGTCGTCACCGGCAGCGTGAATAGGCGCGCCGGGTACATCGATTGGCGGGCGGCGAGGTCGCCGTCGAGCCCAAACGTGAACATTGCCAGGAAATACGTGAACGTCGTCACGAGCGGCACCATGACAACGAACGCAAAGCTCTCGGGACTATCGAGCGTGACAGGAAGTCCGCGCGTGAGGACCACTAGTTTTATCGCCGCGAGAACGACCAGGTAGCCGACGAACGCGAACAGTCCCCAGCGATGCCGCTGCCGAAATTCCCAGGCGACTGCGGCGGCGGGCGAGCGCATCGTCTGCGTTTAAGAGACCGTCATGGCGGACGACCCTACCCGCGCGACAAAGATCTCGTCGAGTGAGGGGACGCGTCCGTCGGTGCGGTGCATGTCGCGGATGGTCTCGAGCGGCGCGCTCAATACGACCCTGCCGTGATCGATCATCGTGACGTGATCAGCGACCTGCTCCACTTCCTCGAGCAGGTGCGACGAGAACAGAACCGTGCGCCCTTCGCCGGCGATTGTGCGGATGATGGCGCCGAGTATGTCGCGACGAACGATTGGGTCGAGGCCGGACGATGGCTCGTCCAGCACCAGTAAATCGGGCCGATGCGACAGTGCGACGAGCAATCCCGCGCGTGCCTTCTGTCCCTTGGACAAGGTCCTGATTTTCGCCGCGGAGTCGAGCGCGAACGACCGGCGAAGCTCCTCGGCGTAATCATCGTCCCAGGCCGTGTAGAATGCGCGCGAGTAACGAATGAGCTCGTCGATGCGCATCCAGCCGGGGAGGTCGTTCTCCTCGGAGAGGTATCCGATGCGCGAGAGCACACCGACGGGATCGGCCACCGGATCGAGGCCGAACACGCGCACCAAGCCGGTTTGCGCTCGCAGCAGGCCCAGGATGTGTTTGATGAGCGTCGTCTTGCCCGCTCCATTGGCGCCGACGAGGCCGTACACGGCGCCGCGCGGCATCGACAGGGTTACTGACTCGAGCGCCGTCTTCGAATCGAAGCGTCGCGTCAGCTCCGTGACCTGAATTACCGGTTCACTCAAGGTCGCCTGAACAGTCAGGGGAATGAACGCAGCAGCCGCTCATAGCGGCGAATATACTGCTATTCCAGGCCGTCCACGAAGCCGACTCGCCAGCTCGGATAGATCGGCGTCCACTTGAGCTCGCGCTTCGCCTTCTCGTTCGAGCAGCCGCGGATCTGAGTCATCATCGACATGCCGGCCTTGCCGACCATGATCTCTCCCAGCCAGTGCGGAATCTTATACGGCGGGCTCGCATCGACCGCCTTGGCGAGTACCGGCAGCCATGTCGCGACCTTGGCCGGCTCATCGTCGACGATGTTGTAGATGCCCGGCGCGCCGCGGGAAATCGCCGCGACGGTCGCCCGCGCGGCGTCGAGGATGTGGATGAAAGACCAGATTCCTCCGCCGCCGCCCATAATCGGCAAGCGTCGCTGCCTGACCATTTTGAAGACGGCGCCTCCCTTGCCGATTGCGGTGCCCGGACCGTAGAACCATCCGTAGCGCAACGCGATCGCTTCGAGGAACGTCGTGCTGCGAATTGTGTCCTCGAGGTAGCGGATCGCCGCGAGCGACTTCGTAAAGCTCTCGGGCGGCTTCGGGTCGAGAGGATCTTCCTCGGTTTTCACCGGACCGCCCTTTCTCGCGTTCGGCCAGCCGCAGTAGCTCTGCGCGATGAATCGCCGCGTGCCGATGGTGCGCGCCGCCGCGAGCAGGGTGGCAGTGACCTCGGTGCGAAACCGGTTGGTCAGCGCGAACTCCTGATCGAGCTTCCGAAAGTTGCCGGCGCCCGCGAGCGCCGAGAGTTGATGAATGATCACATCGGGCTCAGCGCGCCGAACCTCGGCCGTGAGTCGCACCTTGTCGAGCGGATCGACGATGGCGGCGGTCACGCCCATGTCCTCGAGATCCGGCGCCTTGATGGCCGAGCGCGTGAGCGCGACGACTTCGTGTTTATTCTCGAGCAGCAGTGGGAGCAGGAATTTGCCGATCGCGCCGGTGCCGCCAGTGACAAGGACTTTCATTCTGACGTCTGTTCGGTTGGGTGGGATGCAACGAGTGATGCACTGAGTTCGAACCAACTCCCAATCTAACCGCACGCTTGGCGACGTGGCCCGCCTGTCGAGCTACTTCTCCCGCGGTGTGTCAGTTCCCACACCGCAATATTTCTTGCCACCGACTA
>DASXYR010000121.1:0-3835 GCA_036502385.1 Gemmatimonadaceae bacterium | reverse complement strand
CACCGGGCCGAGATAGTAAAGAAGAAGCCTGGTACTGACAAAAACTCCCTTCTTTGATTTCTGCTCGTAGAGCGGTAGTCCACCGACGATTCGATCTCCGCGTCGTACCGCAAGAATGCGAAATTTTCCGCCCGCAGCGAGGCAAAGAGTGTCGAGATATGCCGCGGTTGCATAGACGCTTCCATCGGGCGAGGCCGCTACCACTCTGCCCCACTCGTCATAATCCGATTCGCGAAGTATCTGAGCGGTAATTGTAGCGCTCAAACGAACCGCCAACGTGTCAACATGGCAACCTCAGTTGGAGTAGAAAGAAATTCCAACCAGTGAACCGACGGGTGGAGGGCCAGCCCGAAGGCTCGATCGAATCGTACGAGCGCCGTTTCTGGGCCCTGAATACTTGAGGGGAGAGTCTAATCGAGCGACGAGCGATCTGGTTTGCGATGCATTCGGGGTGATCTAACCGCATCCGGAGTGCCACACTGGAACGTTCGAAAGGAGCTTCTTCGTTGTACCGAGATCACCGTTACCGAAACATCTTGTCGATCGATCTCACCACGCTCTTTCCCTGTTGATACTTCGCCACAGATTGGCGGGGGGCAGCGACAAAGGCCGAAACCAACTCCCGACCGATCGATCGCGAGTAAGTCACTAAATCGGTGCCAGCGCGCGACTTATGGGGGTTTGGCCTCCGGCTCATAATGGGAATGGAAGATGCCCTTGTCGCGACCCGAACGGGTTGAGCGGCGCGCTCGCGTTCCAAGGACGTCGTGACAGAAAGAGGCGACGGTCCCGAAAACATGCGGCTAAATCATCCACGGTGAAAACTTGAGCTCCGCACACTACCGACGCGTTCGACATCAGCTACGCACCGAGCCCAAGGTGTGGCTTATCACGGGTGTGGCCGGTTTTATCGGATCGAACCTCCTCGAGGATCTGCTTGCGCTCGGCCAGACGGTGGTCGGTCTCGACAACTTCCGCACCGGGCATCGCGCAAATCTCGACGAAGCGCTCGTGGGCCAGGAGGGCGCGTCCAGATTCCGGATGGTCGAAGGTGACATTCGCGATCTTGATACCTGCCGCGCGGCGTGCAGGGGCGTCGATTTCGTGCTCCACCATGCGGCGCTCGGATCGGTTCCGTGGTCGATCAACGATCCGGTGGAGACCAACTCCGTAAACGTCAACGGTTTTCTCAACATTCTCCTTGCCGCGAAGGAAGCCGGCGTTTCGAGAGTAGTCTATGCGTCCTCCAGCGCAGTGTACGGCGATATCGCCGACTACCCTCAAGTGGAAGAGCGCACAGGGCGGGTACTCTCGCCGTACGCCGCGAGCAAGGCGACGAACGAGACCTACGCCCAGGCATTTCAGGCATGCTACGGTTTGTCGACAATCGGTCTGCGCTACTTCAATGTCTTCGGGCGTCGTCAGGACCCAGCCGGCGCATATGCGGCAGTAATCCCGCGCTGGATCGACAATCTTCTCCACGGGAGACCGTGCCAGATATTTGGCGACGGAGAGACCACGCGTGATTTCTGCTACGTTGCAAACGTGATCCAGGCCAACCTGCTCGCGGCGTGCGCTGACCGCCAGGCAACAGGCGAAGTGTACAACGTCGCTTGCGCGCACTCCGTATCCCTCAACGAGCTGTTCACGATGCTCAGAGATCAGTTGGCTCTTGAAGACCCGTCCTTCGCTCGCGCCAAACCCGCATACGAGAGTTTCAGGCCTGGCGACATCCGGTTCTCCTGCGCGGCCATCGAAAAGGCTCGCACACGGCTCGCATTCTCACCCACCCATGACGTCGGCGACGGAATCGCCGAAGCCTTCGCTTGGTACGCAAGGAAGGCGCGGGGAAACTCGACCGATGGGCGCACCCGTCCCGTCCTCGGCGGCAAGACCCGCAATTCCAGAAACAGCACGCAGTCTCTTCTCGCCGCATCATGATGGAGACGAGCTCACCTCAGCCGATGGTGCTCATTGCCTGTATCGACAGGTTGATGAGCCGTTCGCTGGAGACCGTGTTTCAGCAGCGCGGCTTTATCGTGGAACGAACGGAATCAGGCGCGAGGGCGCTCAATTTTGCACGGCGCACAGAGCACGATGTGGTGCTCCTGGTTGAAGGGCTCAAGGATCTGAATGCTACCGATGTGTGTCGCGCACTGCGCGACGACCCGCTGTTCGATTCCGCCACGCCGATCGTCCTAACGTCGGAATCCCCGATTACACACGAGATGCGAACCGCTGCTTACTCCGCGGGCGCGTGGGAGTACTGCAGTCACCCGCTGGATCTCGAGACGTTGTTTCTCAAGCTCGGGACGTTCCTCAGAGCGCGCAGAGATCTCGAGCTGGCGCAGTCCAAGTGCCTGATGGACCCGGCGAGCGGGCTCTACACGTCGTTCGGACTGCACCAGGTTGCAGAACAACTTGGGGCCCGCGCCGCGAGGAAGCACGAGGCGTTCGCCTGCGTCGCCTTTTCTCCGGATGAGAGCGGCTTCAGGACCACCGGCGAGCTCGCGGCGCGGGGTACCGCCAGTGAGTTCGCGGAAGTGGCGAACATGTTCAGAGCGCAGGCCAGAAAATCGGACATCGTCGGCCACATGGGGGGTTCGCGTCTCGCCATACTTGCGCCTGACACCGACGGAGCCGCTGCCCGGCGTCTGGTCGAGCGTCTCCAACGGGAGCTCGACGCATCCGCAGACCATAGCTCGGCGAGCGGACGCCTTCGCTTGCGCGCCGGCTATTGCGCCGTCGCCGATTTTTCGGCGGCTGACTTCGATCCGATCGAGCTAGTGCACCGCGCGGAGAGCGCGCTCAACCATGTGCCCACAGACGGACTCGGGGAGCCCATCCTCGATTACGAGGATCTTCCGTCCGCCTGATTGGGGGGTTAAAGGCTTCCGGTGTGACCACCCGGAGGCTCGGTAGTCAAATTTAAGACACCATCCGATCAGACGGCTTTTCAGCTGCCGGATCGACGCACCTCCGACAAACCGGCAAAGCCGCCGAAAGGCAGCGACGCAAAGCCACGAGGCTAACACGGTCAGCGACATTCACCGTCAAGCCAGTCGGGCTACCGAAGAGGAGTCCCGCCAATGACGGCGACACGCAGCCCGATAATTCTGATCGCCTGCAGACACGACACAATGGCGCGCTCACTCGAGAGTGTGTTCGAGCGCGAAGGTTACATCCCGGCACGGATAACTTCGCTGCCCCGCACGGTCGATCTGTCACGCCGCGGAAGCTACGACGCGATAGTCCTGCACCAGGGTCTCGAGCGCCAGGAGGCGCTCGAAGTTTCCAGAGCCCTGCGCGACGACGCATTGTTCGACCACTCCACTCCGGTCGTCATCACTTCTTCGAGTGTCGCATCGGCAGCGGATCGATTGGCTGCGTACGAAGCGGGTGCGTGGGAATACTGCAGTCACCCGATCGATTTGGGCTTACTGCTGCCCAAGCTCCGGACGTTCCTGAGAGCCCGCGAGGAGCTGGCGTTCGCACAGTCGCAAAGTCTCCTCGATTCGAGGAGCGGTCTGTACACTCCATTCGGTCTACAGCAGATCGCGGCCACCCTTGGCGCCGGCGCGGCGCGCAAGCATCAGCCATTCGCCTGCCTTGCATTCTCCTCGCTGACATCCGACCGGGAGATCCCAAAGACACCGGTCCGCGAACCCGATTTCGCATTCGACGACATGGCAAGTATTTTCCGCGCTCAAAGTCGCAAGTCGGATGTGGTCGGCCACGTGGGCGAGTCGCGGCTGGCGATCCTTGCGCCAGATACCGATGCGAACGGCGCCCGGTTGCTCGTGGCGCGGCTTCAAAATGAATTCGACAAGGCGGC
>DASXYR010000120.1:0-18484 GCA_036502385.1 Gemmatimonadaceae bacterium | reverse complement strand
ACTCGAAATCGAAGCGCTTCCCCGACGGGCTCGGCAACGACAACGGGGTGCTAGGCAAGTACGTCTGCCATCACGACTATCGCACAGGCGCGAATGGGAAGATCGACGGATTCATGGACCAGTATTGGTTTGGCCGCAATCCGACCGAATGCATCCTCGTCAACTACCGCAACCTGGGGGAACAGAAGCAGGACTTTGTCGGCGGGTACACGACGTTCACGGGCGCGTACCGGGAGCGGGGAAACCCGTCGACCGAGACCGTCGGCGGCGAGTACAAGGATATCCAGACGCACCCCGGTCCGTGGGGCATCTACATGTACATGCAGGGCGAGACGATCCCCAAGGAAGCGAATCACGTGCGCCTCCACGAGTCGAGGACCGATCAGTGGGGAATTCCGCTGCTCGTGACGTCGGTCGGATACGATGACAACGACGAGAAGATGATTCGGGACTGGCGCACCGAAGCGAAAGCGATGCTGGAGGCGGCAGGCTGCCACAACGTCGAGACGCACGACAATGGACAGGCGCCGGGTCTCGACATCCACGAGATGGGCGGATGCAGGATGGGAAGCGATCCGAAGAAATCGATGCTCAACAAATGGAACCAGCTGCACGCGTGTCCGAACGTCTTTGTCACGGACGGCGCTTGCATGACGTCCACCGGCAACCAGAGCCCGTCGATTCTGTACATGACGCTCACCGCGCGCGCGGTCGATCACGCAGCGAGTGAGATGGCGAAGCAGAACCTATGACCAACGAGGTTCCATGCCTCCGATGAACCGACGCGAAGCCGTGAAGGCGACGACGCTTCTCGTGGGCGGCGTCTGGATTGCATCCACGGGCTTGCTCGACGCGTGCGCCCCCGACGCCAAACGGGCGTCGTCATCAAGGGTTCTCACTCTCGACGACCAGAACCTGATGGAAGAAATCGCCGACACGATTCTTCCGACGACTGCGTCGTCGCCGGGGGCGAAAGCCGCCGGGGTGGGTCCGGTCATCAATCTTCTCCTAACCGATTGCCATAAGCCGGACGAACAGCAGCGGTTGGTGGATGGGCTGAAGGAGTTCCGCCAGAAGTGCGACGACCGGTGCGGGGGCGCTTTTGCATCGCTACCGCAGGCCAAACGCGAACAGTTCGTCCGCGAGATCGACGCGGAGGCGAAGAAGGCAGGAGACGAACACTACTTCGTGCTGGCGCGTGGACTGGCGCTCGATTCGTACTTCACGTCGCAGGTGGGCCTCACAAAGGCGCTGCGCTACATGCTGACGCCGGGCCGATGGGTTGGCTGCATGCCCCTCCAGCCTGGCCAGCCGGCCTGGGGATAATGTAGCCTAGTAAAGCTGACTTGACACGCCACGAAAGCCATTTTATAATTGGGCGTGGAAAGCAGACTTGACATCTCGTCCAGCGTTCGGAACCGGGTCAAAGAGCTTCGCGACGAGCGCGGCTGGACCCAGCAGGAGCTGGCCGACAAGGTTGGCGTTTCCAGGCAAAGCATCAATTCGATAGAACGCGATCGGTACGTGCCGAGCCTCGTGCTGGCGCTGACCTTCGCTCGGGTGTTCGCTTGCCCGATCGACAAGATCTTCAAGTTGGAGGGCAAGAAATGAGGATTCCCGTCCTTGGCACAATGGTCGACGAGCGTTTTCTGGCGCACCGACAGCGATCGACGAGTCTGGCCGGGTTCGCCGGTGCCTTGGTAGCCATCGGCTGGTTCTGGTATCGCCTTTTTTTGAACGGCGTCTGGCGCTGGGACCTTTTGTCGGTTGCAATAGCGATGGTGGTGGTCAAATGGGCTCTGATGCTGTGGTACTACTTAACCGGTTGAATTACTGGAGAAGACGAAAATGATTTCGCGAATTGGTTCGAAAGATCCGAAAGCGCTGATGATGATGGGCATGGGATTCATGGTGCTCGGACAGTTGTGGAGATTTGTGCCCGTAACCGGACATCTGAGTGAGGACGCCGTCGATGCGATCCGCGGGGTTTTTCTAGGCCTTTCGATTGGACTACTGCTCTGGTCGGTGTGGCTCAACGGACGGCAGCGGCGGGGGAAGAGAAATTAGCGCAGCTTTATACGGGTGACAGTTCAGCGTTTTCTCGCTCCCAGTGATTTCTCCGCGGCCGAGACGTGGCGCCTGGTAAAATGGTGCCTGCAGCTCGGAGCGGAGGAATTCACCATCGATTGCCTGGCGCCTGACGCCATCGCGGTGCCCGAAGTGTGGCGCGAGTTCGATGAAATGGTGCAGCCATTCTCCCGGGAGGACGGTGTTCGTGAGAGAATGAGTGGTGCCACAGCGGACGACCTCACGAGAAGCACTCGCCTGTGGGAGCTGAGCGAAAATACGATCCACGCGTTGCAGAGAGTGCTGCCCGATGGGCTTTTTGGATATGCTCCGGCGGAACGTGGATGGTTTGAAGACCCAGTCTTCTATCGCGATGGGCGACTTATGCTTGGCATTCTGTCACACGAGGCGTTCGCCGTTTTGCGGCTAACAGAGGTTGAATCGCAACAGCTTTCGGTCGCTGGATTCGCGAGTCACGAGTCGCTGCCGAGGGCGCGCTGACCACCGCGACTGCCGCGACGACCAGACCGCGCGTCGACTCCATCGACGCCCTGCGCGGCACCATCATGATCATCATGGCGCTCGACCACGTGCGGGACATGATCCACCGCGGGGCGATGTCGTCGTCGCCGACCGACTTGGCCACGACGACACCAATTCTTTTCCTGACGCGGTGGATCACCCATATCTGCGCCCCGGTGTTCATGTTCACGGCGGGGCTGGGCGTATATCTCTGGTGGCAGCGCGGAAGAACGAAAGGACAGCTCTCGAGGTACCTCGCGACGCGCGGACTCTGGCTGGTCTTTCTCGAGATCACCGTCATGCGGCTCGCATACAACTTCGATTTCGCGCAGAGCTACCCGATTCTGCTCATCGTCCTCTGGGCGCTGGGCGCGTGCATGATCGTGATGTCGGCGCTGGTCTGGCTGCCCGTGCGCATGCTCGCGGTGCTCAGTGTCGCGACGATCGCGCTGCACAACCTTCTGGATGGTATTCAGGCGTCGAGCTTCGGGTCGGGCGCGCCGCTGTGGAACGTGCTCCACCAGCCCGGGGCGTTTCCAATAGGAAGCGCGTTGGTGATCGTCGGCTATCCGCTGATTCCATGGGTTGCCGTCATGGCGCTCGGTTTCTCGTTCGGGCCCTTGTTTCAGATGGAGGCCGGCAAGCGTCGGCGATATCTACTGGGTATCGGCGCCGCGATGACGGTAGCATTCCTGGTTGTGCGCGGGATCAATGTCTATGGCGATCCGGCGCCGTGGTCGGCGCAGCGGTCCGCGACATTCACGCTGCTTTCATTCCTCAATACGACGAAGTATCCGCCGTCGCTTGCGTTTCTGCTGATGACGCTCGGACCGGCGTTGATCATGCTCGGCCTGTTCGACCGGATGTCCTTCAGGTCCTCCAACCCCGTGATCGTGTTTGGGCGCGTGCCTCTTTTCTATTTCGTGACCCATTTCTATCTCGCGCACATTGCATCGGTTCTGCTGGCGATCGCGAAGTACGGCTCCGCGGCGTGGGCATTCGTCTTCCATCCGGTGCCGTCGATGGGCGGACCGGTCAAGCTGTTCCCGCCCGACTTCGGGTTCGATCTGTGGGTGGCGTACGCGGTGTGGGCGGCGATAGTGATTGGGTTGTACCCTGCTTGTCGATGGTTCGCGGGGGTGAAGGCGAGGCGGAAGGACTGGTGGCTCAGCTACCTGTAGTCCATTCTGGGGCTCCAGTCTCGTAACCGCCAAACGGTTGACACGGCCATATCCGCACACCAACCTCAGTGAAGCGGGTCGTGTCTAACCGGTCTGACCGGCCAACTTTGGGGAGACCCCTATGATAGCGAGATTTTTGCTTTGCCTCCTAGTAATGGCGTTGATGGCCCCTGCCGCCAACGCGCAAGTCGCAGATCCTGCGAAGTGAGTTCACGCCAAGGAGCCCAGGGCGTTGCCGCCGTATTGCTTTTACTCGTAGGCGCGGGCTGCGCGACTTCCTCGCGGCGCGCGCCTTCGACGGATCCGGAGCCGGCGGTGAGAGCGGCGATGGCCAATTTCATGGACGCACTAAACGCGCTCGACGTCGAGCGAATGGATGCATCGTTCACCGACGATGTGACGGCGTTCGTCCCGATTGCCCAGGCTGATGAAGTCGTCGGGCGCGCAGCGGTCACCCGAATTTTCAGGGTCTTCGCGGATCGGATGCGCCTGTCGACGCCGCGACTGAATCTGGTGCCGGAAGATGAACAGATCACTTCCTCGCGAAGTCTCGCGGTCGTCACATTTCAGATCCGAGACAAGGCCCCGCCGGTGACGCATCGCCGAACATTCGTGTTTCGTCGTGTGGGGGACCGCTGGCTCATCAGCCACTTCCACGCATCGGATCTGCCCGGGCAGAACCGGTAGGCAGAACGACCGCGCTATAAATTCTCACCTTCAAATCGGAAGAACCATGGACAGACGGAGCTTCGTGCGCCGATCGGCGGCCGCCGCCGGTGCCGCAGCGATTGGAAATGCCCTCGCATTGCCTGCAATGGCCGGTGCAGAGATAGCGGACGTTGCAAAGCCGCTACCTGACTCGACTCAACGGCTCGGCCCACTCTCGCTGCCCATCGTCCCGATATCCGACGCGGAGAGACTGGCGCGCATCGAGAAAGCGCGTCGTTTGATGGTGGAGAATGGAATCGCCGCAATATTCCTCGAGCCCGGCTCGAGCATGTACTACTACACGGGTGTGCGCTGGTCCCTCAGCGAGCGTCCATTCGGAGTGGTGATCCCGGCGAAGGGTGAGCTCGCTTATATCACGCCTGGATTCGAGGAGGCGCGCGCGCGCGAGCTGATCAAGTTCTCGAACGACGTTCGCGTCTGGCAGGAGGATGAGAGTCCCTACGCGAGGGTGGCGGAGATACTTCGCGATCGCGGAATCGCGGGCGGAAAAGTGGGATTCGAAGAGCGCGTACGTTTTTTCATCACCGATGGCATCCGTCGCGAAGCGCCGCAGCTGGAGTTCGTGAGCGCTACTCCCGTAACCGCTGGATGCAGGATGTTCAAGTCGCCCGCGGAGCTCGCGCTGATGCAGCGCGCGAGCGACATAACAATTGCCGCGTACCGAGTTGCATTCCCGACACTGCACGCGGGCATGACTCAGGCAGAGTTGGCAACGACGATCGCGGCCGCGCACCAGAAGCTCGGAGCCGACGGCGGCGCGCTCGTGCTGTTCGGCGTCTCGTCCGCGTTTCCGCACGGCACCACGAAGCCAGCGGTGCTCAAGGAAGGCGACACCGTTCTCGTCGACGGTGGATGCACGGTAGAGGGTTATGCATCGGACATCAGTCGAACGATTGTTTTTGGCAAACCGAGCCAGCGTCAGCGCGACGTGTGGGACCTCGAGAAGCGTGCCCAGAACGCGGCGTTTGCCGCGGCGCGCGTGGGCGCGACGTGCGAGTCCGTTGACGCGGCGGCGCGCAAGGTCATCACGGACGCGGGCTTCGGTCCGGACTACAAGGTCCCGGGCCTTCCGCACCGCACAGGCCACGGCATCGGACTCGATGGACACGAATGGACGAATTTTGTGCGCGGCAATACGACTCGCATCCAGCCGGGAATGTGCTTCAGCGACGAGCCGACGATTGCCATCTACGGCGAGTTCGGGATGCGCCTGGAGGATTGTCTCTACATCAAGGACGACGGCCCACACTTCTTCACCGAACAGAGTCCGGCGATAGATCGTCCCTTCCCGGAGGCGTGATGAAGAGCAACTCGACGAAAAAGGTGAAAGCCAAAAGGACGCCTAAGGCCAAAGCCAAGACCGCCGCGACCCCGAAAGCCAAAACGGTCAGCGGATATCTCGCATCGTTGAGCGGCGAAAACCGAGCTGCACTCAACAAGCTGCGAAAGAATATCCGGGCCGCGGCGCCAGGCGCGGAAGAGTGCATCAGCTATCAGATACCCGCGTTCCGCTTCGAGGGAAGGATGCTGGTCTGGTTTGGCGCGTGGGAGAATCACTGCGCCCTCTACCCGGGCACTTCGATCGCGCCTTTCAAAAAAGACCTCGGACGTTTCGACACCGGCAGCAAGGGCACCATCCGCTTCCAGACGGACGATCCTCTGCCCGCTGGCCTTGTCCGAAGACTTGTGAAGGCGCGGATCGCACAGAACGCGGCGCTTCGGAAAACGCGGGGAGCGAAACGAAAAACGCGGAAGGCGACCTAGTCCGTCGTGTCGGCCCAAACCCTGCCTATTGAGGTGAGTCGACCAACTTCGCCGCCTTATGTCCGCCACACTCGCGCAGCCAACACGACAAACCGACCGGAATAAGATCTCCACCGGCTACGTTCGCGTTCGTGGGGCGCGGGTACACAACCTCAAGGACATCGACGTCGATATTCCGCGTGATGCGCTCGTGGCGTTCACGGGCGTGTCGGGCTCGGGTAAGTCCTCCCTTGCATTCGGGACGCTCTACGCGGAAGCGCAGCGCCGCTACCTCGAATCGGTAGCTCCGTACGCGCGAAGGCTCTTCCATCAGATGGGCGTGCCCGATGTAACCGCCATCGATGGACTTCCGCCGGCGGTCGCGCTCCAGCAGCAGCGCGGCTTCCCCACTACGCGCTCCTCAGTCGGCAGCGTGACGACGCTCTCGAATCTCCTGCGTATGCTGTACTCGCGTGCAGGAGATTATCCGCGGGCTCAGGAGCATCTGGAAGCCGAATCGTTCTCGCCGAACACACCAGCGGGGGCATGCCCCAATTGTCACGGCCTCGGCCGAGTCTATGAGGTCACCGAGAAGTCGATGGTGCCCGATGACTCACTCACGATTCGCGAGCGAGCCATCGCAGCGTGGCCCTCCGCGTGGCAGGGCCAGAATCTCCGCGACATCGTCACAACGCTCGGGTACGATATCGACATTCCGTGGAGAAACCTGCCAAAGAAGGATAGAGACTGGCTGCTGTTCACCGACGAACAGCCGCAGGTTCCGGTTTACGCCGGATACACGCGCGACGAGGTGAAGCGCGCCATCAAGCGGCGGGAAGAGTCCGACTACATGGGAACGTTCACGGGCGCGAAGAAGTACGTGCTCCAGACCTTTGCCAACACCGAGAGCGCGTCGATGAAGAGGCGCGTCGCGCAGTACATGATCGGCACGGAGTGTCCTGTCTGTCACGGGAAACGTCTGCAGCGCGGAGCGCTCTCGGTAAAGTTCGCCGCGATGGACATCGCCGAGATGTCGCGGCTGCCCCTCACGCGCCTGGCAGCGTTGATGCGCCCGTACGCCGATGGATCAGCCGCCGACGAAGAGCGAATGACGCGGGATCATCATCCGGAAAAAGCCGTTGCGGCGGAACGCATCACGTGTGATCTGGTCGAACGTCTCGATGTGATGCTCAACCTCGGACTCGGCTACCTTTCGCTCGATCGCAGTACACCGACGCTATCGCCGGGAGAGTTGCAGCGGTTGCGACTGGCGACCCAGGTGCGCTCCAACCTGTTCGGCGTCGTCTATGTGCTCGACGAGCCATCGGCCGGATTACATCCTGCTGACACCGAAGCCCTGCTCGTAGCACTCGACCAGCTCAAGGCATCTGGTAACTCCTTATTCGTGGTGGAGCATGATCTCGATGTCATCCGCCGCGCCGACTGGATTGTCGACGTCGGTCCGGCCGCCGGAGAGCACGGCGGGGAGATCCTTTACAGCGGCCCGGCGGACGGTTTGCGCAAAATCGCGTCATCGCAAACGCGAAAATATCTGTTCGCTCCGCCGCGACCGGAGCAACGATCTCCCCGCATACCAAAGACGTGGCTGAGCCTCGAGGGTGTCACGCGCAACAACCTGCACGAGCTCGACGCCAGCTTCCCGCTCGGTGTGCTCACGACGGTGACGGGTGTGTCGGGCTCGGGCAAATCGAGCCTGGTGAGTCAGGTGCTGGTAGAGCTCGTAGGTGACAAACTCGGGCACGACACCAGCGATGAAGTCGAGGACGTCGAAGCTTTGGATCACGTGACACCGGTGACTCTGGGTGGTGAGATCGTCGACGGAATGAGTGCGATCAAGCGCCTCGTGGTCGTCGACCAGAAACCGATCGGACGCACACCGCGATCGAACCTCGCGACGTACACCGGCCTGTTCGACTATGTGCGCAAACTATTCGCCGCGACGAAGGCCGCCCGCGCGCGACACTACGACGCGGGAAGGTTCTCGTTCAACGTCGCGAAGGGGCGCTGCGAGACGTGCGAGGGCGAAGGCTTTGTGATGGTGGAGCTGCTCTTTCTCGCCAGCGTCTACACGCCGTGCCCAACCTGTCACGGCACGCGTTACAACGCGAAGACGCTCGAGATTCAGTACAAGGGAAAGAACATCGCCGAAGTCCTCGGACTCACTGTCGACGCCGCGTACGAGTTCTTTAATGACGAGGCTCACGTGCGCCGAGCGCTCGATGTCCTGCGACAGGTTGGACTCGGGTATCTGCGCCTCGGGCAGCCGGCGACGGAATTGTCCGGAGGAGAGGCGCAACGCATCAAGCTCGCGACCGAGCTGCAGCGCGCGCAGCGTGGGGACAGCCTCTACATCCTCGACGAGCCGACGACCGGACTGCATCCCTCCGACGTCGAGCGCCTCGTCACGCAGCTGGACGGACTCGTGGTGTCAGGGAATACAGTGATCGTCGTCGAACACGACATGCGCGTGGTGACAGCGAGCGACTGGGTAATCGACATCGGTCCGGGTGCGGGCGACGAAGGCGGACAGATCGTAGCCGCCGGGCCGCCTGCGAAGGTGGCTCACGCAGGAAAGAGCCGCACTGCTCCGTTCCTGGCGCGCTTTCTCGGCTAGAAGCCGTATCTTTTCCGGATCAAACCAGCAAACGACCCGTGAAAAGACGTCCATTCCATTTCTTGTTGCTCCTAAGCGCCATTTCATTCTGGGGATGTCGCGCGACGAGCTTTCGCGAGGCGGAAATTGAGGCCGTCGACTACGCGTATCGCGCGCCGCCAGTCGTCGATCCGGGCCTCGTCGCATTCCGTTTTACAAATCATGGCAAGGTTGCCCACGAAGTGCAGATCTTTCGCTTTCGCCCGGGTACAACCGTGGAACTGGCCAATCGCTACCTGCAAACCGGCTCAGTACCAGATTCCGCCGCGGACGCATCGGGTAGCGTTTTGATTGCGGGCGCTGGGCTGACGGCGCCTGAGCGCGTACTCATTCAGGCTGTGCCGGGAGAGCTTTACGCGTTGATGTGCCAATTCCGCGATGCTCCCGGGAAGCCGCAGCATGCGAGCCTGGGAATGGTGGCGCTGGTCCGCGTCGGCAAGCGGCTGCATTGAAGTGCGTCCGGTGCGCGACTTCGAGTTGGTTCGTCAGCGCGTGAGCGGAGCGAAGGCGACAGCCACCCGCTAACGCTTTCGGAGTACCGCTCGCGCGGGCGCGCCTTCGTGGCCACCGACCTTGATCGGCAGCACGATGAGGTCGTAGTCCCCGGCTGCCACGCTTGCGAGCGAAAGTCCTTCGACGATCGGAATTCCTTTCCCCAACAGGATGCGGTGAGTCATCGGCCCCGCTGGCGCGGCGAACTGTTCGGCTGAGATGTAGTCTATCCCCACAAGCCTGACTCCCGCGTCGGCGAGCAGCTGTGCTGCATCGGGCGCGATGTAGGCAAAGTCTCGATGAAAAGTCGACGACGACATCCACCCGCGCAGCGAGCTTCGCGTGCGGAAGAGGACCCGCTCTGCCCCCTTCCAATTATGGCGCCCGAGTTCTGCGGCGTTGATCGCCTGCACTTCGTCGGGGATGTCGATTACGCGCGCCGGACCGATGAATGGATCGAGCGGCAGCTGATCGATCGTCGCGCCGCCGAGCACAAAGTGCATTGGCGCGTCGACGTGCGTTCCGCTGTGGGCGCCCATCGAATAGACGGAGAGCGTAAAGCCGTCACCTTTGCGCATGTCGTGGAGGAAATCGAACTTCATCGGCGCATCGCCTTCGTACACCGGCGTCGTCGCGGGATCGAGCGTGGCGGTAGCGTCCATCCATCCGCTTGCCGCAATTGCCATCGAGGTGCTGGCCTGCTGTGGAGTGGTGCACGATACCACGACGAGCGCGATCGCTGCCGTCACGCAGCCAGACGAGATGCTTCGAGCTATCCGCATTTGTTCTCCGGTCAGACGACGAAACTCAACAATAGAGTGAACCCCAATCCTGCCACACCGATGATCGTTTCCGCCACCGTCCACGTCTTCAGGGTCTGGGCGACGGTCATGTTGAAGAATTCCTTGATGAGCCAGAACCCCGAGTCATTGACGTGTGACAGCACCAGCGCGCCCGCACCGGTCGAGAGCACGAGCAACTCGGCGTTCGTGCCTGGCATCGAAGCCGCGATGGGAGCGACAATGCCTGCCGCCGTTATGATTGCCACGGTAGCCGACCCCGTCGCAACTCGTATGAGCGCAGCGACGAGCCAGGCGAGAACCAGCAGCGAAACATGGGAGCCGGCAGCCATGCCGGCGATGGCGCGCCCAACTCCGCTCTGAACGAGCACCTGATTGAAGCCTCCGCCGGCGCCGATGACCAACAGGATCGTCGCCGTCGGCCCGAGGCAGTCATTGCAGAACTTGAGGAGCTCGTTGCGCGTGAAGTGGCGCGCACGGCCGAGCGACCAGAACGAGAACAGCAGCGCCAGCAGCAGTGCTACGATCGGGTTCCCGACGAAATGCAGCACCACGACAACCGCGCTCGCTGGATTCAGGGCGACATCGGCTGCACTGGCAAGAAGCATCAGGATTATCGGGATCACCACGGTGAACACCGAGATCCCAAAGCCGGGCATCTCCTGACCCGCATTCCCCTCGAGCTGTGCCGCCATCGGATTGTCGGGCGAGAGCGCGATGCGCGGCGCAATCCACGATGCGAAGACGGGTCCAGCGAGCGAAGCGGTTGGAATGCCGACGATCAGACCGTAAAGAATCGTGCGTCCCACGTCAGCGTGGTACGCGGTGACGGCCAGCATCGCCGCGGGATGCGGCGGCAGCATTCCGTGCACAACCGAGAGTCCGGCGACAAGGGGAATGCCGATCTTGATCAGCGACATCCCGGTGCGCCGCGCGATCGTGAACACGAGTGGGATCAGGAGGACGAATCCAACCTGGAAGAAAACGGGGATACCGACGATGAAGGCGACGAACATGATCGCCCAGTGCACGCGCCGCTCGCCAAAGAGGTCGATCAGGGTGATCGCGATGCGCGTCGCCGCGCCCGATTCCGCCATCATCTTTCCCAGCATTGTGCCGAGCGCCACGACGATGGCGATGAAGCCGAGCACGTTACCGACACCATCCTGGAACGATTTGACCGCGACGCCGGGAGTCATCCCCGACGCAATGCCCATCGCGAGCGACACCGAGACCAACGCGACGAACGGGTGCAGCTTGAAGCGCGCGATGAGCACGATGAGCGTGATCACGGCGAGCAAAGCGTACAAAAGCAAACGGGCGTCAGCGGTCACGCTGACGCCCGGGCCATGAGAGCGGCGATGATTTCGTCCGGTGACTTTGCGATGTCGATCACCCATGCCTGCTCTTCGGGTGACGGCACCTGGAGCGCGTCGAACTGGCTGTCGAGCAATGCGGGGGGCATGAAATGTCCGCGCCGCTGAGCAATTCGCTCGACGATCACAGCTCTTGGACCGCGGAGGTAGATGAATTGAAGCTCGCCGGCTTCGGCGCGGAGGATGTCCCGGTACGATCGCTTGAGCGCTGAGCAGGACACGACCAATCCCTTCCCTGCTTTTCTGGCCTTACTAAGCCGCGCGGCGAGTGCGCTCAACCACGTGGCGCGGTCTTCATCGGTGAGTGGAATCCCGGACGACATTCGCTCGACATTCCTGGGGGGGTGGAAATCATCGCCTTCAACAAAGTCGACACCGAGTGCGCGCGCGAGCGCCGCGCCGATGACGCTTTTCCCGGAACCGGCGACCCCCATAACAACATAGAGGGCGCGGGAACCCTCAGTCAGTGGATCTAGTCGGCGCTGGCGACGAGCCACGGATCGTCAGCCATCCACTCCTGGTCGGGCGCGAATAGAAACACCATTCCGCCATTCGCAAGCTCGGGAAGTACTCGGCGAGCGCGATCCTGCTCCATCGCGGGGCAGCCTTCGCTGCGTCCCGCTTTCTCTGGAGAAACGTAGGGTGCCCCGTGCGCTACGACGCCTCGCGCGAGCGCGTTGTCGTTGTAGCCTTCGGAAACACCTTTCAACCGCAAGCCGGTGGAACTGTATATCCTGCCGCCGGTGTGCCCGTGGAAATCGTAGGTGTTCTCGGCGACATAGAGTCCGAGCGACGTTGCGGCGCTGCCCGAAGAATTGGAGAAACGGCTGGGAATGCCGTACTGGGACCGCGATGAGCCGCGACCGTGAGCGACGGTGAACGGTCCTTCGACGATGTGAAGCGAAACCATGTCGAAGATATACCCACGCGGTTGGGTGCTCGGGAGTCCGTAATCGACGAAATAGAGCAGCGGCTTCTTCACTTCATCCGGATGCGCTGCCTTGAATGCGAAGTAGCCGCGGAACGCGGTCTCGAGCGCCTTCGGATGACTGAGAGGGCGCACGACGGTCGCGAACGCGCGAACCGCCTCGGTCGCCTTGATCAGCAGTGCGGACGAAGCGCCGTCCGCCGGGAGTGGGTTGCGGGTGCCGGCCATCAACGAAACCGCTCCGGAAAGGACCGGTCCGTTACCACCCGATCCAGGAACGATTCGCGCTCCAACCAAAACCAGTGCGAGCGCACCGATAAGCCCGTTAATCGCGTAATGTCCTATCCGCACTCAAATCCCTCGGCCAAAGCGCCGTCGGCGCCAGTATAAACGAAGATTTCCAGAAGCGACTAGACGCTTCTGGAATGACCCACCCATATGGTATTGAGACTTCCGACGCACTGCGTTGGAAACAAAAGAATCCGTTTTTTCCTGCCCGGATTCAGTCGAACATATTAATACCTTTTTGACCGCCGAGGGTGCCCGATTTACAGCGATTTTCGGATTTTTTCATGGACATCGGGTGGCAACTGTCGAGCTGCGTCCGGAATTTCCAATGATGAGTCGCATGTTGCAAAAAGGCAGGCAAAAACGACAACAGAAATGTGATTTTTGAAAATGAGGGCGTTTTCCGGCCAGGGATGCGTGAGTAAACATTTTGCGCCAGATCATCACCGAATTGTGACGCGTATTTGATGAGTAGCTCATCGGCTGGTGAATCGTCTTTTACACGATGCCCTCGACCAATACCCCCGGTGTCACTCCGATAACGGCCGCTTCCCCAGTGAAAGCGCCCACTCCGCGAGCGCGCGCCAAATACCTTCCCTTCCCACGGCTGGAGAGCATCCGGAGCAGGATCCTCGCGTTCGCTGTCGCGGCGGCATTGCTTCCCTCTGGCGTCATGCTGGGCATCTCGTACACACAGAATCGCCGCGCGCTCGAGAAAAAGATCACACAGGATCTGCTGTCAGAGAGCGCGCAGGGGGCACGCGCGACGAGTGTCTGGCTCAGAGAGCGCCTTTACGATCTCCGTGTATTCTCCGGCTCGGACGAGGTTGCGAACACACTCGACCGCCCGGCCGGCACCGCGCGGACGCCGAGCGGATCGTCGGCACAGGCTGAGGGAAGGCTTCGCGATTATCTGCTCTCGCTGCACGAAAGATTCAATGATTTTGAGCAGCTCATGGTGCTCGATCTCGATGGCAACGTCGTGGCGACAAGCTCATCGGACTCGACGCCGGTCCGGCTGCCGGACGACTGGCGGTCGCTCCTGAGATCCGAAGGCCAGCTGGTCGGTGAGGCCTATTGGGATGACAAGGCCGGCAGAGCGAAGCTTCTCATTGCCGTGCCCGCCCAGCGTGCCGACGGGCGCGTCATCGGCGCCTTCGCTGCCGAGCTGAATCTTGCGCCGATTCGTGTGCTGCTCAGGACTTTCTCGCCCGATGGCAGTGGCGCGATGTACCTCGTGACCACGAAAGGCTATCCAATCGCGAGCTCCGAGGGAATGACGCCCGTGCTCGTGAAGACACGAATGTCGCCTCCAACGATGAAGCGACTTCTGAAGAGCGCCCGCGCCCCATTCGGCTATACCAATTTTGGCGGCCGCGACGTCATCGGCACCCTGGAGTTCGTCCCGCAGGTGAATTGGGCCGTAATCTCCGAGATCTCGGCCGAGACCGCGTTTGCGCAGGTCCGTCACTTCAGGGATTTCGCCTTGATCGTGATCGCGTTGCTGCTCGTTTTCGTCGCGACGCTCGCGTATCGACTCGGACTTCTCATCGCGCGGCCTCTCGACAGACTCGCGAAGGGCGCGGGTGAAGTCGCGGCCGGCGACCTGGCGGTAGACCTGCCTGAAGCACCCGGCGGCGGTGAAGTCGGATACCTGACGGACGTCTTCAATCACATGGTGTCGCGTCTGCGCGAAGGGCGTCGCGAGCTCGACTTGATCCACGAGACGCTTCGCGCCAAAAACGAGGAGCTGGAGCTGCTCTCCACCACCGACAGCCTCACCGGACTCGACAACCATCGCTCGCTCATGCAGCGCCTTGACGACGAAGAGGCGCGATCCAAGCGCGAGCGCCGCAACTTCTCCGTGCTCGTCGGCGACGTCGATCACTTCAAGCAATACAACGACGCATTCGGCCACCCCGCAGGCGATGAAGTGCTCAAGTCCATCTCGGACATCATGCGCGAAGCAGCGCGTCCTGTCGATTGCGTCGCGCGCTACGGCGGTGAGGAATTCGTAGTCGTGATGCCCGACACGTCAGCCGCCGATGCGCTGGAGCTGGCGGAGCACATTCGCGCGCGCGTGGCGGCCAAGAAGTTCATGGGCAGGAAGATGACGCTCAGCATCGGCGTCGCGTCGTTCCCCGAAGATGCCGACAACGCCGAAGCGCTGATCTCGATCGCTGACGAAGCGCTCTATCAGGCGAAGCGCGAAGGGCGGGACCGGGCGGTCCGCGCCCGCAAGCTCAAGAAAACGGGTAGCTGATCAGGGACGCGCGACGAGCGTGCGGAATATCCAGCCGCCCCGTCCGCCATCATCGCTGATTCTGATCCACTCGTCGGCGTAGGAATAGCCCGTCAGGGTCATCCCGGAGTCCGCGGCGAAGACGATCGGAAAGTTGGTTCCCGGACCGCCGCGAACATTTCCGCGCGTGGTGGTCGTCAGCTTGATGGGAACGGCGAATGCCGTTTCACCGGGCCTTGCGGCTTCGCGGCCGGAGCCAGCAATTCGGCCGCGATACGAAAGAGCCAGAGTCTTGGCCTGGTTCGCGAGATAAAGCGCGCCCCCGTAATTCGTTTTGTCGAAGGCGTTTGCTGCCTGGCGCACGAGCCGGTTGACCTGATCCGCTTCGGGAGGATCCTGCGTCGCCCCGGCTTTCATGGTCTGGAGAGCGACTTCGGCCTCCGCCATCGCTGACGCCGCCTGTGCCCGGCTCGCGACGGACTGAAGCTTGGCCATCGCGCGAACGACTTCGGCACGCGTATCCTCGAGTTTCGTCTGGAGGTCTTCTATTTCGGCATCTCGCGCCAGAACCTGGAGCTCCATGCGGGCGACTCTCTTGTCGAGATCCGGGTCGCGCACCGTCACCGTAACCGTGTCGTGGACGACCTTCGGATGGACGGTCGTGACCGGTTTCGGCTGTGAGGAGCAGGCGGCGAAAACTGCTATTGCGGTAAGTGCCGCAAACGATGATCTGAGCAGAAACATTCCTCCAAGAAGGCGGATCGAAAGATCCGGCGTGGCGAAGGCCACGCACAATGGACTGGCGACCCTGCCAGACGGTAAAACTAGACTCCGCCTTCCTCCGTCGAAATAGGGGTGACCGCCGAGCGGTCCTCCTCGCCGGTTCGAATGCGGTAGACCTTTTCGACGGGCAGCACGAAGATCTTGCCGTCGCCAACGTCTCCCGTCGCGCCGGCCGAGAGAATGGCACGAACGGTGGGGTCGACGAAATTGTCGGAGATGCCGATCTCGAGGCGCACCTTGTCGTGCAGCTCCACTTTGACCGTCATCCCCCGATAGGTCTCGACGGCCTCCGTCTCGCCGCCGTGCCCGCGGACACGGCTGATCGTGAGGCCGCGCACGTCGGCGCGGTAGAGCGCTTCGAGAATTTCATTCAGCCGTTCGGGCCGAACTATCGCGACGACGAGCTTCATATCTCAGCCCCGGTCAGCGTGAACGAGAATGGCGCCTTCGCCTCTGCTGTACGCTTCTTCCCCGTGCTGCGTGACATCCATTCCGATCCCTTCCTCTTTGACGCTGGCGCGAAGGGGTGCGACGAGCGCGACGAGCTTGAGTATCACGAACGTCCCCACGCCACTGTAAACGATCGTGGCGACGACCGCGGCGAGCTGGATTCCGAACTGCGCGGGGTTGCCGTACAGAGCGCCGTCAGCGGTTCCATTCCAGACTTTCTGCGCGAACACTCCTGTGAGCAGTGCGCCCACGATTCCACCAAGCCCGTGCGCGGCGACGACGTCGAGCGAGTCGTCGAGCCTGGTGCGGGCGCGCCAGAGGATGCCGAAGTAGCTGGGAAACGCGGCGATTCCTCCGATGACGATTCCGGAGATCGGACTGACGAACCCCGCGGCGGGCGTAATCGCGACGAGTCCCACGACGATGGCTGTCGCCGCACCGATAGCCGTCGTCTTTCGCGTGCGCATCATGTCGACCAGGCTCCAGACGACCAGAGTAGCCATTGGCGCGAACATCGTATTGGTGAAAGCAAGCGCGGCCGACGCGTTGGCGGCGAGCGCGCTGCCGCCGTTGAAGCCGAACCATCCGAACCAGAGGAGACCGGCCCCCAACAGAGTAAAAGGCACGTTCTGCGGAATGATCGCCTGCCGTGCGTAGTCCTTGCGCGCGCCGAGCACTACGGCAACGACGAGAGCTGCTGCGGCGGCGTTGATGTGGACGACGGTGCCGCCCGCAAAATCCAGGGCGCCGAGTTTACCGAGCCAGCCTCCGCCCCAGACCCAGTGGGCAATTGGAGCGTAGATGAGGACGCACCACAGCGTGATGAATGTCAGATAGGCGCCGAAGCGCATGCGCTCGACGATTGCGCCGGAAATAAGTGCAGCGGTGATGATCGCGAACGTCGCCTGGTATGCAGCGAACAGGGCGTGGGGGATGGTGCCTTTCGCGTCGACGCCGACGTTGCGGAAGAACGCGTAATCGAAGCCTCCCACCCAGCTGGATCCGGTGGAAAAGGCGAGCGAGTACCCGACGATGACCCACGCGATGCCGAGAAAACCGAGGGCGATGTAGCTCATCATCATGGTATTGAGCGTGTTCTTCGCCCTCACCATCCCACCGTAAAAGAATCCGAGAGCGGGCGTCATCACCAGCACCATCGCCGTCGCAACCAGCATCCACGCTGTATCGGCCGGACTGATCGGAGTCATCGGGTTGGGCCCTCGCGGGTTCGTGCGTCGGGAGATTATACATCTTTCCGGACCCAGTTGCACTTTTTTTCAACCGGCAAGGCATAATGATTCCCGTGCGCGTCGCTCTCGCCTTCGCAATCGTATCGGCGGTCTTCGGGTGCGGAATAATCGCCAAGCCACCCATTACCATCGCCGCCGCGGATCCATTGCTCAATCGAGGCATCGCAGTCGCCGATTCAGCCATTGAAGCGTCGATCGGCAAGCTCATTCCCGGCGCGGTGTTCCTCGTGTCGAAAGATGGACGCGTGGTGCACGAGCGCGCCTTCGGTTACGCCGAGCTCAATGACTACGCGATGCACAGGCTCGCTTCGCCGCGCGCGATGCACTCGTCCACCATGTTCGATCTCGCGTCGGTCACCAAGGTGATGGCGACGACGTTCGCGGTGATGATGCTTGTCGATCGCGGACGGGTCGAGCTCGACGCGCCAGTCTATCGCTACCTTCCCGATTTCCGGGGCGTGCATCTCGACAGCATCACCGTCCGGCACCTGCTCCAGCATTCAGCGGGGCTGGTTCAGTGGCAGCCGCTCTACTACCACGCTTCGAACAGCGCACAGACATATGACGTCATTCGCGGGATGCCACTGCAGTGGGGTGTCGGCGAGGGCAGGCATTACAGCGACCTGAGCTTCATGCTGCTGGGATACATCGTCGAGCACGCCAGCGGCCAGCGGCTCGACGTCTTTCTTGCGCAGAATCTCTATCGTCCGCTCGGCCTCGCGTCCACGACCTTCAACCCCCGATCGCACGGGGTCACCGAGTTCGCCGCAACCGAACAGGGGAACGTCTACGAGAAGCACATGGTGTATGATCCGACGTTCGGATACCTGTACAAGGGCGATCCGACGGCGTGGAATGGCTGGCGCCAATACGTGCTGAACGGAGAAACCGACGACGGAAACTCATTCTACGCCAACGCGGGAGTCGCGGGGCACGCCGGACTCTTTTCGACTGCCGCG
>DASXYR010000119.1:0-5455 GCA_036502385.1 Gemmatimonadaceae bacterium | reverse complement strand
AGCGCGAGACGGACAAGTCGTTCCTGATGCCCGTGGAAGACGTGTTCTCGATCACGGGCCGCGGCACGGTGGCGACCGGACGAATCGAGAAGGGGAAGATCAAGGTGGGGGAGGAGGTCGCGCTCATCGGCTTCAACAGTGACAAGAAGACGGTTATCACGGGCGTCGAGATGTTCCGGAAGCTGCTGGACGACGGGCAGGCGGGTGACAACGTGGGACTTCTCCTCAGAGGCATCAACAAGGAGGACGTTGAGCGCGGGATGGTGCTGGCGAAGACGGGAAGCATCACGCCGCACACGAAGTTCAACGCCGAGGTGTACGTGCTGACCAAGGAAGAGGGCGGGCGTCACACGCCGTTCTTCAAGGGTTACCGGCCGCAGTTCTACTTCAGAACGACGGACGTGACGGGAAGTGTAGAGCTTCCGGAAGGGATGGAGATGGTGATGCCGGGCGACAACGTACAGATGACGATCGAGCTGATTACGCCGATCGCGATGGACGAGGGTCTCCGCTTCGCGATCAGAGAAGGCGGCCGCACCGTCGGTGCCGGCGTCGTTACGAAGATTATCAAGTAGGAAACGGGAATGCCACGCGAAAAGATCATCCTAGCCTGCGAAGTCTGTAAGAATCGCAACTACTTCACCGACAAGAACAAGCGCCTGCACCCCGAGCGCGTAGAGTGGAAGAAGTACTGCCCGCGCTGCAACGCGCACAAGCTCCACAAGGAAACGAAGTAAGTGCGGCGAGATCGTTCGCCGCGGGGTATAAATCATGGCCGTTGAAGTAGTCGAGCGCCGGAGCTTTCCCGGTCGCCTCGTCCAGTTCTATCACGAAGTTCAGGACGAGATGCGGAAGGTCACCTGGCCCGACCGCAACCAGCTGAAGGACACGACGATCAAGATCATCATCTTCGTGCTCTTCATTGGCGCCGTCATCGGGGCAATCGACCTCGTGCTCCAGCTCATTCTGGTTCAGGGTATTCCCTCACTATTCTCGAGACGATGATCGTGGCTCTTGCCGAACACCGCTGGTACGCGATCCAGACCACATCGGGACATGAGAACAAGGTTCGCTCGCTGATCCAGCGGCGGATCGACGCCGATCCGCGCCCTGCAGACGAGCGCTCGATCAGGCAGGCCCTCGTTCCGACCCAGGAAGCTGTCGAGATCAAGAACGGCAAAAAGGTCAACGTCGAGCGCAAGATCTACCCCGGTTACGTCCTCGTAGAGATGGTGATGGACCAGGAGACCGCGCACACGATCAACGGGATCCAGGGCGTCATCAAGTTCGTCGGGCACGAGCGGCTTCCGCAGCCGCTCCGCGCGGAAGAGGTCAACCGCCTCCTCGGCGTGACCGACGATGCCGAGCCGGAAGTGGTGAAGGAGGAGATTCCTTTCCTGGTTGGTCAGGCCGTAGCGATCACCGAAGGCCCCTTTACCGACTTCAATGGGACGGTCGAGGAAGTCCTGCCCGACAAGGGGAAGGTCAGGGTCTCCGTTTCGCTCTTTGGACGGCCAACCAGCGTCGAGCTCGATTATTTGCAGTTGAAGGGCTACTAATTCGGCACGTAACCGGTTAATCTTACAGGCTGTGCCAGAACGGCCGGTTTTGAGCCGGCCAAAAACTGAAGGACGCGGGTAATCGATCTCCGCGACAAATGAAGTGAAGATCTGAAGTCACAGCGGCGCTACTCCCGCCGCAGGTGATGGCCCTTGCGCGGGGCGGCCGATGAGGCGAGGAGCGCACAGTCGGATACCACTACGACTCTAATCACACCGTGGGAGTCGGACGCGAGCTCATACTCTTGGGCCACGCGACTAGAATCACTGAGGAGTAACATGGCAAAAAAGGCAGTTGGTTTCGTCAAGCTGCAGATCCCTGCAGGCAAGGCGAACCCGGCGCCCCCCGTGGGAACGGCGCTCGGCCCCCAGGGAATCAACATCATGGCCTTCTGCAAAGAGTTCAACGCTCGGACGCAGGGTCAGGATACGATTCTCCCGGTCGAGATCACGATTTTCGCGGACAAATCCTTCACCTTCATCACCAAGACGCCGCCCGCGGCCGTCCTGCTGAAGAAGGAAGCAGGGGTTGAGAAGGGCTCCGGCACGCCGAACCGCATCAAGGTCGGCTCGGTCACCAAAGCGCAGGTCAGAAAGATCGCGGAGATCAAGCTCCCCGACCTCAACTGCGATTCCATCGAATCGGCAATGGCGATGGTCGCCGGCGCCGCCAGATCGATGGGCATCGAGGTGAGGGACTGATGAAAGAGCACGGAAAGAAGTTCAAGGCCGCCGCCGAAAAGCGGAACGTCGATACCAGGTACCAGGCCCGGGCCGCGATCGAGCTCGTCAAGTCGACCGCATTCGCGAAGTTCGATGAGACCGTCGAAGTCGCTGTGCGTCTTGGCGTCGACCCGAAGCACGCCGATCAGGCCGTGCGCGGTACCGTCGTGCTCCCCGCGGGCACCGGCAAGACCGTTCGCGTTCTCGTCATCGCCGACGGCGACAAGGCAAAGGAAGCCGAAGCTGCCGGCGCCGATTACGTCGGCACCGAGTACATCGCCAGGATCAAGGAAAACTGGCTCGATTTCGACGTACTCATCGCCACGCCGGACAAGATGGGTCAGCTCGGCGCGCTCGGACGCATCCTCGGTCCGCGCGGTCTGATGCCGAATCCGAAAGCCGGCACGGTGACGTTCGACATCACGCGCGCGGTGCGTGAAGTGAAGGCCGGCAAGATCGAGTATCGCGTCGACAAAGCCGGCAACGTCCACGCCGCGATCGGAAAGGTTTCATTCGCGGCGGAAGCGCTCGAATCGAATTTCACAGCGTTCATGGATCAGATCGTTCGCTCGAAGCCGTCTGCTTCGAAGGGCGTTTACGTCCGCAACGTCGCCATATCCAGCACGATGGGGCCCGGCGTCAATATCGACATCACCCCCTACCGGACGTAGTCGATGAAAAGAGCAGAAAAGGAACAGCTCGTCACCGAGCTGCGCGACAAACTGACCAACGCTCAGTCGCTCTATTATACCGATTTCACCGGACTCAACGTGAAGCGGATGACCGAGCTTCGCCGCCGGCTCAAGCGAGCGGGTGTCGATTACGTGGTCATCAAGAACACGCTCGCGCTCCGCGCCGTGAACGAGAGCGGCCTCGTCGGCACCAAGCTCAAGGGTCCAACCGGCCTCGTTGTCGGAAAGGATCCGGTGGCCGCCGCGAGAGTGCTCACCGACTTCGCGAAAGAGTTCGAGGACAAGCCCGCCATGAAGGGTGGGATGCTCCAGGGCAAGGCGATCGACAATGCGCAGCTGAAGCGCATGGCGTCGCTTCCATCTCGTGAGCAAATGCTGGCTGATCTAGCTGCCAGCATGCAGTCACCCATGGCCGCCTTTTTGGGCGCGCTCAGCGGGCCTTTATACATGTTTGCAGGCGCGCTCGACGCGCTCAAGACTCAGCGCGAAGGCGCCTAAAATTTCCCCGGGAGAACAAACACAATGGCAAACGCAACCATGAGCAAGGACGAGATTCTCGACGCAATCGGCAACATGTCGGTCCTCGAGCTCTCCGAGCTTGTCGAAGCTTTCAAGACGAAGTTCAACGTTACGATTTCCGCGGCGCCTGTTGGCGCGGCTCCGGCAGCTGGTGGCGCCGGCGCTGGCGCGGCCGCAGCAGCCGAAGAGCAGACCGAGTTCGCGGTCACGCTCAAGGAAGCCGGGGCGAAGAAGATCCAGGTCATCAAGGTCGTGCGAGAGCTGACCGGCCTCGGACTCAAGGAAGCCAAGGATCTCGTCGATGGCGCGCCCAGCGTAGTGAAGTCGGGCGTCACCAAGGACGAAGCCGCGGCAATGAAAGCCAAACTCGAAGAGCAGGGTGCAGCCGTCGAAGTGAAGTAATCGCGCGGAAATCGGGGCGCTGCGGCGCTCCGATTTCCGGTGCTGTTACTCTCACTGCGACGATATGACCCGGACTCCAAAAGCTCGTTCCACAATTGAAGCAAGATCATTCGCTCCCTCCCGGAGCCGCGAAAATTTCGCGGAAGACGGGCTCGGGGCTATTTGCGCCTGTAGGTGATCCATGCCTGAACTGATGAAGCAGATTTCTTTCGCCAAGCTCGACAAGGGGATGCAGATGCCGCATCTCCTCGACATCCAGACCCGCGCCTTCGAGTCGCTGCTCCAGCTGGATGCAGCGTCCAAGGATCGCGAGGACATTGGGCTCGAGCGCGTCTTCAAGGACCTCTTCCCGATCACGGACGTTCACGAGAACTTCTCGCTCGAGTTCAAGAGCTACGCTCTTGGCGAGCCCAAGTACTCCGTGGCCGAGTGCATCGAGCGCGACATGACGTACTCCGCGCCGCTCAAGGCCACGCTCCAGCTCATCGTCTTCGAGACGACCGAAGCAGGAAAGCGTCCCAAGAACATCATCGAGAAGGAAGTCTATCTCGGTGAGCTTCCCTTGCTCACGCCACTCGGAACCTTCGTCATCAACGGCGCCGAGCGCGTGATCGTGAGCCAGCTGCACCGCTCGCCCGGTGTCGTGTTCGAGGAGTCGACGCACCCGAACGGTCAGCGCCTCATCTCCGCCCGCATCATTCCGTTCCGCGGCTCGTGGGTCGAGTTCACCGTCGACATCCACGACGTCGTGTATGTGCACATCGACAAGAAGAAGAAGTTCCCCGCCACGGCACTTCTCCGCGCCTTCGGCTACGGCACGAACTCCCAGATTCTCCGGCTGTTCTTCGCCGTCCGCGAGCTCGACCTCGTCAAGAAGCGCGAAAGCCGCGTCGATCAGCGCGAAGTTCTTGGAGCCATCATCGCCGAGGATATCACCCTCGCCGGAACGACCCACAACCCGGAAGCGCCCAAGCTCAAGACCAAGAAGGCGAGAGCCGCCCTCGAGCGCGAAGAGTCGGAGCTGGCAGTCCGCGAAGGCGATGAGCTGACCGAAGAGGTCTTCAACCGTCTCCGCCGCCTCAACATCGACAAGGTCAAGGTCTTTGCGTCGTACACCACGATCGACCTCCGCGACGAGATGGATGCCATCGAGCGCGGCGAGCGGCCAGTGCGGCGCATTGTCGCCGTCGATGCCGTCGATGCCGAGACGGGCGAGGTCATCGCCGATGTAGGCGACAACCTCACCGACACGAACATCAGGAAGCTCCGCAAGCACGAGATCAACAAGGTGCAGGTCTTCGTGACCTCGGGCCGCGCCGAGTCGATGCTCATCAAGAACACGCTGGCAAAGGATCCGACGCACACGGACGAGGAAGCGCTGAAGCAGATCTACTCGCTCCTGCGGCCCGGTGACGCTCCGAATCGCGAGACCGCGCGTCAGGCGCTCGAGAGATTGTTCTTCTCGCCCAAGCGCTACGACCTCGGCCGCGTCGGCCGCTACAAGATCAACCAGCGCCTTATGACGAACCGTCCCGCTAACGAGACGGTTCTCACGAAGGA
>DASXYR010000118.1:0-2213 GCA_036502385.1 Gemmatimonadaceae bacterium | reverse complement strand
CCTCGCCGGTCTGCCAGATAAAAATCAGCGAGCGCTTCGGTTTGACCGGGCCCTTTGCAAACGCCTCGGCAATTTCGAGGATGGATACGGAGCCCGAACCGTCGTCGTCGGCGCCGTTGCTGATTGAATCGAGGCGCGCGGGATAGACGCGGCGCAGCGAATCCTTGATCGCATTGATGCGGGTCCACTGCTCCGGAGTCGGAGCCGTGGCGTTCCGGCTATCCGCACCCTCCACGCGTGCGATCTCGTTGTACGCCTTGATCGAATCGTGTTCGGCCACGATGTTCGCCACGCCGATGTGATCGGAATGCGCACCGATCACGATGTACTCGTTCCTGAGCTTGGGGTCGGTGCCGTCGAGAATGGCGACGACGCTGCGCGTGGGCTCCGGAGTGTACTCGACCTTCACATCGATCGTGGTGGAACCACCTTTGTCGCCCAGCCTGGCATTTTCTACCGGCTTGCCAAGCATCGTTGCGGCGGTCGCGGACGAGACCGCGAGGGTGAGCGGACCACCCGCACCGGGACCACCGCGTCCACCGGCTCCCGCTCCGCTGGCCGCCCCCGCGTAGGCAGCGCGTCCCTCGTTCTGAACTGTGTCATTGAGAACGTATCGGAGGCGCGGCTGAACGATCGTAGGACTGACGAGTGCGATCGCTTCAGCGCCGGCCAGGGCCGCGCCCAAATTACGGACGCCACGCGCATTTGCCGCTCCGGTCATTACAACGATTTTTCCGCGCGCGTCGTCCGCACTGAGCGCGTTGACACTATCACCCAGCACTCCGCCGTATACGACATCGGCCGTGATCTTCCGGTCGGCCGTCGCGCCCCCGGGATAGAAATCAACATCGGTGTGGAATGTCTTCCCGCCGCTCACGATCGTCGACGCGCTCGTCACGACCCGCGCCGATACCGGCATCGCCTGGAAGTACGTGCCGTTGTCGCCCGCGGGACGCAACCCAAGGCGGCGAACCTCTTGCTCTATCCACGCTGTGGCGTGGATGGCATCGGGAGTCCCCGCCTCTCGGCCGCGCAGAGAATCGGCCGAGTAGATGTAGAGACGCGTCATGAGATCGCACGGCGTGATGGCGGCGACGGTCGGGCCACCCTGATACGTGAGTGGCATCGTTGCGCCAGGCGTCATTGCGGGACAGCTCTGCTGAGCGGAAAGCGGCTGCGAGATCGCAACGAGCGTAAGCGTCGCCGCCAGCGCGGCACGCAGGAGGGATCGGTGTGTCACGGGAAGTCTCGGTGTTTGCGGAAGGATGAAAAAGGACGGATGCAGCAGGGCCGTTTATGATACGCGCGAGAGCCGGATGATGTTAAATCCGGACCACAAGCACGTAGTGGGTCTGTTCCGATCTTTGGGTTTCTTGCGACTGGTAGCCACTCAATAAGGCGGGGGATACGATCTGCGAGACCGGTGAGACCGGTGAGAATGTTGTTTATGCGCCTTTCAAGCTTGGAACGTAGGGCTGTTACTAAATTTCAATTCTGTTCCATTAAGAGCCGGCGTCCGGCGCCTGAACAAATCGAAGTTCTCACCGGTCTCACGGGTCTCACC
Organism: Gemmatimonadaceae bacterium; assembly: GCA_036502385.1. Lineage (GTDB taxonomy): Bacteria > Gemmatimonadota > Gemmatimonadetes > Gemmatimonadales > Gemmatimonadaceae > UBA4720. The sequence goes on along the minus strand of DASXYR010000118.1, from coordinate 649 downwards.
GGTCTCCCCAATTTCCCCCTGTCCCTCCAAGAGTGGGACCTCGAAGCCGGACCAAGAACTTGACCCACCACTCATAAACACTCTGGCGACGCACATCCCCTCGCGTCAGGTTATCTCGACAGTCGGTCCCTTTCAGTGGAGCTCACCCGTGCGCGCGCTGCCCTTTCGCTCAAGCCTCTTCATTCTTTCCCTCGCGACCCTCGGCCCGGCCGTTGACGCCCAATCCCTCGTCAATCCGACCCCCGAGATGCACTGGCGCCACATCGGACCGTTTCGCGCGGGTCGAGGGCGCGCCATCGCGGGCGTGCCGTCGCAGCCGAACACCTTTTACATCTCGTTCGACAATGGCGGAGTCTGGCGCTCGACTGACTTCGGCTCCAACTGGTTTCCGCTCTTCGACGATGAGCCGACGGGATCGATCGGTGCAATCGCAGTCGCGCCATCCAACCCGAACATCATATATGTAGGAAGCGGCGCGGGGATCATTCGTCCCGACCTCGCCACCGGTGACGGCATGTACAAGTCCACCGACGCGGGCAAGACGTGGACGCACCTCGGCCTCCGCAACAGCCAGATGATCGCGTACATCGACGTCGATCCGAACAATCCCGATCGACTGTTTGTCGCGGTACTCGGCCATCCCTACGGG
>DASXYR010000117.1:0-12698 GCA_036502385.1 Gemmatimonadaceae bacterium | reverse complement strand
AACGGCACGCCTGCATCTGCGCTCTGCCCAGCTGCCCAGCTGCCAAGCTACCCAGCTCCCGCTTCCCGCCTCCCGCCTCCCGCCTCCCGCTACTCGATGTACCCTCTCAGCCTATCGAGCATCCTCTTGTCCGTCACTTCGGCATTTCCGAGCTTTGGCGTCTCGATGATCTTCCCGACAGACGCGAGCCGATCGTCGTTCATGATTCTGCGAAACGCCCCTTCGCCGATCGCTCCTTCGCCGATCAGCTCGTGCCGATCCCTTTTCGAGCCGAGTGGGACCTTCGAGTCGTTGAGATGCATCATGCGTAGCCGCGAGCGGCCAATCACGTCGTCGAAGCGCGCCCACACGCCGTCGTAATCGTTGACGATGTCGTAGCCGGCGGCGAAGATGTGCGCGGTATCGACGCACACGCCGACCCGATCGCGATGGGGACGGGGAATCTTCTCGATGAGCGCCGCCATCTCCTCGAAGGTCGATCCGAGAACCGTTCCGGCGCCTGCCGTCATCTCGAGGAGGAGGACGACATCACCCGGTATTCTCCCGAGCGCCTCACCGATCGCGTCCGCGTTTCGTTGCAGACCGCTGGCTCTATCATCCATGTAATTGCCGGGGTGCGACACCAGGTAGTGCAGCTTCAAGGCCGCGCACCTCTCGAGCTCCTTCACGAACGACTCGAGTGACCGCTGTCGCAGCACGGGATCAGGCGAGGCCAGGTTTATGAGATAGCTGTCGTGCGCGCACGATTCCCGAACGCCCGTCTCTCCGAGTCCGGTTACGAACGCGGTGCACTCTTCCTCCTCGCACACGCGCTCCGCCCACCGGCTCGCCATCTTCGTGAAGATCTGGATCGCGGTCGCGCCGATGGATTTCGCGCGCGGAGGCGCGTTGCCGGTGCCGCCAGCTATCGAGACGTGAGCGCCGAGCGGGGTCTGGCGGCGATCGGCATCGTCGGGCGGAGGGGAATCATCGGGCTGCCGCACGCAGCCATTCAGCGGGATCGACCGCCGGTCCGCCACGCCGGATCTCGAAGTGAAGGTGTGAGCCGAGTGCCGGGTCGCTGATGCCGACGGTTCCCAACGACTGTCCCTTGATCACTCGCACTCCCTTGCGGACATCGATGCGGTCAAGCGAGCCATACACCGAGTAGTCACCACCGCCGTGCTCGAGAATAACGGTATTGCCATACGTCCCCATTTGCCCGGCGTACGCCACGGTCCCGGCTGAAACGGATTTCACAACGGTGCCAACTGGAGCGCTGATGCCGATTCCGTTCCAGCGGGTGGTGGTGTTGTTCGCATTTACGGACCGGCCGAACCGATAGAGAAAGGAGCCATTCACCGGCCAATCGAGCCGTCCGAGATCCGTCGTCCGAATGGAGCTCGGCGCCAGTGTTGCCGTGCCCCCTCTCCCACCGGCCCTTCGGCGTTCGGCCTCGAACGATGCGATGACGTTGTTGATTCGCGCTTCGCTCTTCTCCAGCTCGGCCAGACGCGCCTTGGTGCGTTTGGTATCCTGCTGCACCCGAGCGAGGCTCTTGCTCTGTTGTTTCTCCAGGTCCACGAGCCGCGCGGCTTCCTGAGCCTTTTCAGCGCGGTTTTCGATGACGCTGCTTTGGAGGCGCACGAGCTGTCCGTGCTGGGCTTCGATCTTGTCGTGTAGCTCGCTCAGGCGCTGGGCGAGACCCTTGTCCCTCAGTGCGAGAAGGTGGAGGTACTTGTAGCGCGCGACGAGCTGCCCGACCGATTGCGCCGAGAACAGGACCTCGGCGGAGTAGAGGGGACCTCGCTTGTAGATCTCGACCACTCTGCGCTGAAGAACCGCGTGCTTCAAGACCGCCTCGCGCTGTGACTTCTCCAGCTCCGTGGTGGTGCTCTGTACTTCGTCTGTGATAGCAACCAGCTGGTTATCGAGTGACTTGACCATGCGCGCAGTCGCATCGTGCTGCTTGTCGAGGAGATTCACCTCATCGGTCAGCTCGTGCGCGGTATTCTGGAGCCCGCTCATCTTCTTCTCGAGCTCGTCGCGCTCGTCGCGGATGCGGAGAAGCTCGTCTCGCTGCGCCTTCAGTCTCGCCTCGGCGGTTTCACTCTGCTGTGCGGTGGCCAACGATGGAATCGAGAGCCCGCAAACCAGTACCAACGCCCAGCGACGCATCAGACTCTGCGTAGATGTCTCCCGACCGAGACGAGCGAGCCGATAATGCCCATGAGCGCGCCGGCGACGATTCCAAGGAAGATCATTTGCCGATCGAAGAAGATCGTCTGGATCACATACTCATTGATCACTCTATTGGCCACCCAGACGAACAGGAGCGCGAGGAGTCCACCCAGGATTCCCTTGATGAGCCCGTCAATGAGGAAGGGCAGCCGGATGAACATGTCGGTCGCGCCGACCAGCCGCATGATCGAGATCTCCTTTGCGCGCGCAAGAACGGTCATGCGAATCGTGGCGCCGATGATGATTATCGCGACGGCCGCGAACGCTACGCCCAGTGCGATGCCGGCAACCGTCGCGATGTTCCGCAGCCTGTACAGCTTCGCCACCCATTCCTCGCCGTAACGAACATCGTCGATGAACTGGTAAGTCCTGATGCGATCCGCGACCGACTTCACGGTTGCGGGGCCGCGCATCCCGGCTCGGAGGTGAACTTCGATCGACGCCGGGAGGACCGCGGCCTCGAACACGTCGGCGAACTCGCCCATCTCCGACCGCGCGCGCTCGAGCGCCTTCTCCTTGGATACGTAGTCGACGCGGGCGACCTCCGGAAACTCGCCGATGTCCTTCATCGCGGCGGCGACGGACTCGATCTCAGTGCTGTCGGTGATGAAGGCCCGAACTTCTACCCGCTCCGATACCTGCTCGAGCGCGTTCCGAATGTTGATTGCGACCAGGCCGAAGAGGCCAAACGCGAAGATCGAGAATGCGATGGTGACGACACCGAGCGCGCTGAGCAATGGCGCGCGTCCTGACGCGGTGAGCGCCTCGCGGACCGATCGCAACTAAACGCTCTCTTGCGAGTCGTGTGGCGTGTCGACCGAATCGAACGACAGTGCGCCGGACGCCGCCGACACTGGCGTGTCGGCGGAATCGAACACGAGCCTGCCATGATTGAGCTCGATCGTTCGATAATTGGAGCGGCGCACAAGATCGAGATCGTGCGTTGCCATTACTACGGCGGTGCCCGACGCATTGATGTCGCGCAGAAGCTGGAACACACCACGGGTGGCGCGCTCGTCGAGGTTCCCGGTCGGCTCGTCCGCGATGAGAACGAATGGGTCGTTGATGAGCGCGCGCGCGATGGCGACTCGCTGCTGCTCGCCGCCGGAGAGCTCGCGTGGATAGCTGGTCGCTTTGGACGCGAGGCCTACCTGCGTGAGCGCGCGCGACACTTTCGCGCGAATGGTCGCCTTCGGAGCGCCGGTCACCTCCAGAGCGAATCTCACGTTGGCTTCGGCGGTGCGGTCTTCTAGGAGCCGAAAATCCTGAAAGACGATTCCGAGCCGCCGGCGAAGACGCGAGATCTCGCGCCCCCTCGCCGTCCTGGATGCGACGCCGTTGACCCACACGTCACCCCTCGTTGGCTTGTCGTCCATGTACAGCAGCCTAAGAATCGTGCTCTTCCCGGAGCCGCTCGGACCCGTGAGAAAGACGAATTCGCCCTTCTTCAGCTCGAACGTTACGTCGGCGAGCGCGACACCGGACCTGACGTATTCCTTGGAGACGTCGGTGAGTCGGATCATTACTAGTGAAGTGCCTGCTCTATGTCCGCGATCAGATCGTCCGCGTTTTCCAGCCCGATGCTCATCCGAAGGAAGCCGTCAGGAATTCCGATCTTCGCTCGTTCCTCGGAGCTCATGTACTCGTGTGAGCTGTAGCGCGGCTCGATCACGAGCGAGTCGACGCCTCCAAGGCTCGCGGCATACGTAAACAGCTTGAGCTTCTTCACGAATTTCAGTGTCGCCGCGCCTCCTCCTTTGAGCTCGACGGCCATCATCCCGCCGAATCCATCCATTAAAGTCTTGGCGAGCTCGTGATCGGGATGGGTTGGTAATCCCGGATAGTGCACCTTCGTGAATTGGGATTTGCTGGAGCACCACTGCGCGATCCGCATTGCGCTCTCGTTCTGGCGCCTCACCCTCACGTCGAGCGTCTTCAACCCGCGCTCGAGGAGCCAGCACGCGAAGGGATCAGGTGCCTGTCCCCAGACGGTCATCTTGCGCCGCACTTCGTCGATGAATGGCTCGTTGCCGCACACCACGCCGGAGAGAAGGTCGTGGTGACCATTCAGGTATTTCGTCGCCGAGTGGATCACGACGTCCACCCCATGCTCAATGGGGCGGAAGTTCACCGGACTCGCGAAGGTCGAGTCGACCACGAGCGCGATGCCCTGCGCGTGAGCGAGCGACTGAAGCGACGCCATCTCGAGCACCCTGCAGGTTGGATTGACAGGAGATTCGAGGAACAGAACGCGAGTATTCTTTCTCAGGGCCTTCCGCCACGCGCGCGGCTCCAGCGGATTCACGAAGGTGACCTCGATGCCCATGCCCATCAGTTCTTCGGTGAATAGCTTGCGCGTTCCCCCATAGATCCACGAGCTCGTGATCAGGTGATCGCCTGATCGCAGGAGCGCGAGCATCGCGCACGCGGTGGCGCCCATCCCGCTTGCCAGAACGAGCGCGGCCTCCGCTCCTTCTAGCAGCGCGAGACGCTTCTGAATGCGCTCGGCGTTGGGTGTGTTTCCGTATCTGGTGTAGAGGAGGCCTTCGCTGGTGCCGGGCTCCTGCACGTAGTTGACGGACTGTACCAGCGGTGTCGTGACGCCCATTCCCGGAGTGGGCCGCGTTTCTCCGCCGTGAATTGCAGTTGTAGACAGCCCCATCTTCCGTGTTTCTTCCGCCAAATGGCTCTCCTACCCGAGGTTGCGAGTGCTGCGTCCGGCATCGAAGTCGTGCTTGACCACGCGAACAATCTCGGCCGGTGCAATGCCGAGGATGTCGCGGGCGACGATCGTTCCCGGACTCACCGTATCATCGACGACGAGCACTGCCATCTCGTGACGTCGGGGACCGTAAACCCAGACGAGCTCCCCGTCCTCCAGCAGCCGGCGCCGGGCATCGTCCGTGTGCAGCCTTACCATCGGCCCGCGCTCGGGATCGCCCGCGCGGGTCGCGATGTACCTGGACACCATCAGCCACGGCTGGAATCCTTCCATCATGCATCGAGTCTCGCCGACTCGGCGGGCGTCGTCGCATTGCCGACGGCGACATAGGCGCTGTCGTGCCGGATGACGAGTCGCCGCCGCCACAGCGTGTCGAGCATTCGGTCCGCCGCCTCGCAGGATAGTCCGGTCGCGTCGGCGACGTCGGCGCCCACGCCGGCCCCAAGCTGAGAGATGATCTCCCACGCCTTCCGCTCATCGACGTCGACGATTCCTACGAGTCTGGACTCGCCATCGGCGCGCTGTGTGACCAGCGCGAGCTTGTGGCGCTCGAGCACGGCCTCGATTGCGTCCATGTGCGACTCGCTGATGCCGCGAAAGACGAAGTAGACCTCGCGACGCGGAGCATCGAGACTCACGTACTGAAGCAGCAGCTTCGCGACGATCTCGTCAGCGCAGGAGAAATCGAGCAGTCCGACGTGCGAGAAGTCGATCACCGTAAGCGCGCGATCTCCGATCCGGTCGAGCTCCTGCTCGATCTCGCATCTCACAGCGGCGCCCGTTGGCCGGGTCACGAGGTTCGAGTAAAGCTCGCAGACGCTCTTTCTGAGCATCGAGCTGACGTCGATATGATTGATCACGCCACGCGCTCCGGAATGGTTATCTGCACCTGGGCACCTGGAAAAAATGGAAGGTCTTCGACAAGCGGCTCGTCCTCGTCCCAATCTCCTTTCGGAAGCACCGCAATGCGAGCTGTGCCGCTGCGGATCGAAAGCTTGCCATCCCACGTTCCCACAAACTTGCGTACTCCCGCAAGGCCTTGACCCCGGCCCGGATCCCTGAACCGGGACGCGCCGCGCATTACAGTCTCCTCGAGGGCCTGGCCATCGTCCCACCGCTCGCGCTTCTGAAATCCGGGCGCCGACTCGAGCGACTGCCGGAATCCGATCCCCGGATCACACACCGCGATCACGACAACCTTCCTGCCGCCGAGGCGAACGCGCCACGTGTAGGTCTGAACCGCGACCCACCCACCGCGGCCGGCGTGCTCGACGATGTTCTGGCAAACCTCGGATAGAGCCATCGTGAAGCGCATTGTCACCTTCGCGTCGAGATTCAGATTCTTCACCAGCGCTTCCTGTGCCCGCTGCTGGATCTTGTCGACGACAATGTGGACGTCGTCGCTCTTCGAGATCGAGGTCACCTCGAGCAGAACACTCGTCTCCGTCGCCTTCGTCGTTCTCACGCGACCCTGCAGGTCGTACAGCTCGGCCGCGTGCTTGAAGAAATCCATCCGCGACCAGTAGCTGCTCACGTTTTCGGCTTCTGGGACGTAGAGCACGGGCCGCTCCGCGCGCGACTGCGCCAGCGCCAGGAGCGCCGTCAATCCGTATGGCGATGCCCATCGCGCATGCCGCGTGTCGACGATGATCTTCTCGTCCAAGGGCAAGGGCGCCACCTGTTCCAGCACCTGCTCGAACGATTTGTCCTCGAGCGAATGTGGGACGTTGATGATAGTCGTCACTTGATGCTGAGCTCTCCGCGCAGGTAGTCGGCGAGACCGGTAGCGCCGCGATGGTCCACATTCCGGGCAGCCGCGTCCATGGCGCGGTCGATGGCCGTTTCTAACTTATCACCTGCGAGGAGTCGCGAGAAATAGGTTGCGCCCCACACGTCGCCGCATCCCGTTGGATCCCCTGGCCCGGCATGGCGCGTAGGTTTTGCCGGAACTTGCCCGGTGCGAATCGCCCCCGATGCTGGACCGAGCGTTGGCCGCCGCACATCGGATAACCTTTCGAAGCCCGGCGATGCAAAGTACACGACGCCGCGATTGCCAAGCGTAATGGTTATCGATGAGACGCCCTCGGCCATCGCGATTGCGGCCAGTTCGGTGGGACCCCCACTCATCATTCGCATCTCGTCCTCGTTTACCTGGATGAGATCGAAGCAGCGACACCACGCCGCCGGATTTGCCAGTGGCTGCAGCGTTCTCAACCCATTCGGCTGCACCGCCAGCAACAGCGAATGGATGTCGCAGTAGATCGGACCGCGGAAATGCTGCCGTATGAGCTGCGCGGTCTCCAGATCCAGCTCGAATCCGCTGATCAGATTGATGTATAGCGCGTCCAGATTGACCAGCAGCGGCTTGAGTCCCAGCCAATTCCATCCCGGGACTCCGCCGCTCAGATGCTCGCACCTGCGCTCGTCGCTCTGATAGTGCATCACGACGCGATTGTTGGGATGCGGAACTTCGATGGGGGCGGCATCGGGTGCTGCCCGCTCCAGGCCCGCGACGAACTGCCGCGCTGACTGCGCGAGATCGCTCCCGACTTTCAGGATTGGGACAAATTCCCAGTCGGACGGAAGTGCCGCCTCGAGGGCGCCGAGCGCGTAGGTGATGCCGCCCCACTCCTCGACGGGCGCATCTCGAGGATCGCGCCCGTGAATCACATCCCATACGAAGCTTCCGATTACGCCGACCCTTTGCTTGCGGGTCATCGCGTCTCGCGCGGCGTCATCGACTAGAGCTCACCGAGGTTTTGCATCTTGAACGTCGCGATCGCGCCGACGACTCCGGCCGAAAGGGGAAGCGCTCCCGGCACGATGCGACACGCGTCTACGGCCGGCTTGAACGCGCGGCGTCTCACTTCGGCGCGCAGTGGCTCGAACAGCGCATCACCAGCCTGGGTGACGCCGCCCGCGAGGACTACCACATCGGGATTGAAGATGTTCAGCAGATTCGAAACCCCGGCGCCCAGGAAGCGTGCCGTCTCCCGCACGACCTCCCTCGCCAAAGCGTCTCCCTTCTTCGCGGCTTCGTACACCGTCTGGGCGGTGATCTTCTTTGGATCTCCACCGGCGGTGGCCAAAAGAATAGAACCCCCCTCATCGCCACGCAGCGCTTCGCGCGCGCGTTCGGCGATTGCCGGACCCGACGCGTAGGCCTCGAGGCATCCGTAATTCCCACACTTGCAGCGTCGGCCGGTAGAGTCGATCGTCGTGTGCCCGATTTCCCCCGCTACGTCGGACGCCCCGTGATAGAGCTTGCCTTCGAGAATCAGTCCGCCGCCGATTCCGGTGCCGAGCGTCATCCCCACGACATTTCGCCCGCCCACCGCCGCCCCGCACCAGAATTCGCCGAGCGTCGCGCAGTTGGCGTCGTTGTCGAGCGTCGCATCGAGATGCACGCGACTCGATATCTCGTCGCGCAGCGGAAAATTCTTCCAGCCAAGATTTGGCGTCACGATCACGATTCCGTTTGCGCGATCGAGTGGACCTGGTGAACCGATTCCTACGCCCAGGAAATCCGAGCGCTCCGCGCCTGTCTCCGCCATGGTCTGCGCGATCACCGCCTCGATCATCTCCGCGATCCGCTCGACCACCGATTCGGCGCCGCCGTCGGCAAGTGTTGATCTCGTCTGCATCGCGATTTCCCGACTGCCGTCGAGAGGCATCGCGCCGGCGACGATGTTCGTACCGCCGAGGTCGACTCCGACTATGTATCGCTCCTTCACACTCATACGGGCACCGGTGGGTTGAGGACTTCAGTAAGGATCGTCGCGACGTATTCAGGTCCGAGCTCGCGCATGCAGCGCCAGTGCCCAAGCGGGCACCGCTGCGGTCCGTGACGATGACACGGCCGGCACGACAGGCCATCGAGTCCGGCAACGGCGTGTCGCTCCGCAAGCGGACCGAAGCCGAATTCCGGAACGGTCGGCCCGAAAATCGTGAGGGTCGGCGTTCCCATCGCCGATGCAAGATGCTGCGGCGCCGAGTCGTTCGTCACTATCGCCTGCGCTCGCGAGATCAGCTCCGCGGACGCGAGGAGGGGAAGCGTTCCGACGGTATTCATCACACGGTCGGGCGGAAGGACAGCCACGATCTCCTGCGCTATTGCGGCGTCCGCCTTTGAGCCGACAATCGCGATCCTGAATTCATCTGCCAGTCTCTTCGCGAGCTCGACGTAATACGGCCATCGCTTCGTCCCCCATGCGCTCCCTGGCGCCAGCACGACGAACGGCTCGTCGGTATCGCCGCGGTGCAGAACTGCATCCACCGTGCGGCGCTCATCCTCGGAGGGGTAGAGGCGCGGTCTGATCTGCTCGGGTGTGGGCGGGTCGGCGCATTCGGACATCGACAGAGACCACAGCCGTTCCGCATGATGGCGCTCCGGACGGTAGGGAAGCTGTTTGGTGTAAAGCGCACGCCCCGTCGAGCTGGCGAATCCAATTCGGTCAGTGGCGCCTGTCATCATCGCGAGAAGGCCGCTCCGAAACGACCCTTGGGCGAGATACGCCGCGTCGTATGGACGCCGGCGCCTGAGCTCCTTGACCGTCGCCCACAGACCCATTGCGGCGCCGTACGTCCCGCGCTTGTCGTAGCGAAGAACCGTTCGGATGTTCGGGTTGTTCGCGAGTGCGGTGGCGCCCTCAGGCGTCACGAGCACATCCACCGGGCCACGCCTGGCAAGCTCCGCGATCAGCGGCGTCGTCAGAATGACGTCGCCGAGAAAGCTCGTCTGGATCACGAGCGATCCCCTCACGGTCTCTGCCGCGGCCGCGCGCAATCCTCAATCCACCTGGAGGACGGCGAGAAATGCTTCCTGCGGTATTTCTACCGAGCCAACCTGCTTCATCCGCTTCTTTCCCTCCTTCTGCTTCTCCAGAAGCTTGCGCTTGCGCGAGACGTCTCCGCCATAGCACTTCGCGAGGACATCCTTGCGAAGCGGCTTCACGCTCGTGCGCGCGATCACCTTCGTTCCGATTGCGGCCTGGATCGCCACCTCGAACAGCTGCCGTGGAATCAGATCCTTCAGCTTGTCGGCGATCTTGCGTCCCCACTCGTACGCCTTGTCCTCGTGGATGATCACGCTGAACGCGTCGACCGGATCTCCGTTGATCAGCATGTCGAGCCTCACCAGATCGCTGCGCCGATACTCGAGCAGCTCGTAGTCGAGCGACGCGTAGCCGCGGCTCACGGTTTTCAGCTTGTCGAAGAAGTCGAGTATGATCTCACCGAGCGGAAATTCCCAATCGAGCTCGACGCGCTGCGTGTCGAGGTACGTCATGTTCTTGTAGACGCCGCGCCGTTCCGTACCCAGTGACATGATCGGACCGATGTACTCGGCCGGCACCATGATCCGTGCCTTTACGAACGGCTCTTCGACGTAGGCGACGACCTGCGAGTTCGGCATCAGTGACGGATTTTCGATCAGCGTCATTGTCTCGTCGGTGAGATAGACCTTGTACTCGACGGACGGAACGGTTGTGACGAGCTCGAGATCGAATTCGCGGTTCAATCGCTCCTGCACGATCTCCATGTGCAGCAGTCCGAGAAATCCGGCGCGAAATCCGAATCCGAGCGCCGTCGATGTCTCAGGCTCGTAGTTGAGCGAAGCGTCGTTCAGCTTGAGCTTTTCCAGCGCGTCGCGGAGCGTCTCATACTGCGTCGTGTCGGTTGGGTACAAGCCGGCGAAGACGAACGATTTCACCGCCTGATAGCCCGGCAGCGCGTCGGTGGCGTGATTGTCGGCGTCGAAGATCGTATCGCCGGCGCGCGTCTCGCTCACCGACCGCACGCTTGCCACCACGTATCCGACTTCACCAGGACCGAGCGCATCGGTTGGAACCTGACGGAGCTGGTTGTAGCCGACTTCGTCCACCTCGTACACCGATTCGCTCGCGCCGAACGTTATGTGCGTGCCCTTCTTGATCACACCGTCGACGACGCGCACGCTGGGAATCGCTCCGCGATAACGATCGTAGTATGAATCGTAGATCAGCGCGCGAAGCGGGGCATCGGCGCTTCCTTCCGGTGGCGGCACCTTACGCACGACTTCCTCGAGAAGTTCGGCGATGCCGATACCTTCTTTCGCGCTGACGAGGAGGATCTCGCTCGGATCGACGCCAAGAAGATCGTGGACCTCCTGCTTCCGTTTTTCCGGTTCGGCGCCTGGCAGGTCGATCTTGTTCAGGATCGGAATGATCTCGAGCCCCGCGTCCATCGCCAGGAAGAGATTGGACAGCGTCTGCGCCTGAATTCCCTGCGACGCATCCACGACGAGGATCGCGCCCTCGCACGCGGCCAGCGAGCGCGAAACTTCGTAGGTGAAGTCGACGTGTCCCGGCGTATCGATGAGGTTGAGCTCGTATTCCTGGCCATCGCGGGCCGTGTAGGTCATCCGCACCGCGTTCAGCTTGATGGTGATGCCCCGCTCGCGCTCCAGATCGAGCGTGTCGAGCACCTGCGCCTTCATCTCCCGCTTCTGCAACATCCCCGTCGCCTCGATCAACCGGTCGGCAAGCGTCGACTTGCCGTGGTCGATATGTGCGACTATGCAGAAGTTGCGAATATGCTCGAGCTTCAAGGGGTACTCTGGGTTGTGCGGGATGCTGAGGTGGGAACTACGAAATATAACCGCGAAGGGCCACCTTCCTTCGAATGCGGAAAAGATCGTTGCTGGTCAGTTCTGACCTAGCTGTTTGTTGCGCTAACCAGCCACTCTTGAAGCCAAGGGGGCACGATCTGCGAGACCGGTGAGACCGGTGAGAATGCTGTTATTGCTGCCCTTTTCTGATCCTGTTACCGATGAACATCGTGTTATCGGCGCCGCGATAGAAGTGCACCGTCTCCTCGGCCGCTACCGATTGTCTACAAGTCGATGACGCTTCTTCGTGCAAATATGACCTTTTGGTCGATCACGCTGCGATTGTCGAGCTCGAAACCGTCGAAAAGATTCTGCCCGTGCACGAAGCTCAGATGCTAAACAAATCGAATTCCTCACCGGTCTCACCGGTCTCCCCCCTTTTCCCCTGTCTCTCCAATAGGCGGGATTCGTAGCGGGATCAAACACGCTGCCCCATTGGAGTGAAAAGAAAAGAGGGCTGCCTTAGCAGCCCTCTGTCTCTCAAGCAATCAGATTCGTTTCCTACCGCCGCGGCGGCGGTGGATTCGAAGTACTGGTTGTGTGTGGCTCAGCCGCCCTTGGCGGAGGAGGAGCCGGCGTTGCCGCACGCGGTGGCGCGGAAGGCGTCGGTTGGGTTCTCTGAATCGGCGGTGCCGCGCGCAAAACCGGCCGGTTGAAATTCTGGACCGGCTCGGCGCCGATGGCCGGTGTGGACGTCCGTGGTGGGGCAGAGCCCCGGGGGATTGGATCTCTGTCCGGGAAAGCGCTGCCATTGCCTTGATTCTGCAGCTCGATCAACACTTCGCGCGGATCGCGCCCGCGGCGCGGAGGTGCCGGAGCGGTGACCGTGACATCCCCAACCTGCGGTGGTGTCGCGGCGTGGCGAGGCGGCGGGAAAAATCCGAGCGCTGCACTGCCGTTCGTGGGCTTGTGTCCAGAACGCGGTGGCACAGGGTGACCGAGGCGGTTTCTCGAGTCTCCGGTGTCAATCGGCAACGGATCTGCCGGCTGGAAGACCCTGCCGCGACCCGACGGTCCCCAGACGACTATTGGCATTCCGCAGTAGTCATAACCGACGATGCTCACCCGCTGCCCGGCGGCTCTCAGGGTATTGATTCGCGACACTACGCT
>DASXYR010000116.1:0-4164 GCA_036502385.1 Gemmatimonadaceae bacterium | reverse complement strand
CGATCGTGTGCATGGTCGCGGCCAGTGCGATCGCCTTTCCCGCGCTCGCGCGCGCGCAGGACACCACCGCAATACCGGGAGTCCGGCTTGGACTCAACTATCAGGCGGGCACGAAGCCTGGAGTAATCGTGTTGCCCGTCCAGGACGAATACGGTGACGACTCGCTCAGAACGATCGTGCAGCGGGATCTCGACTACAGTGATCGACTGACCGTCATCGCGCTCGACGACGGCACGCTGAAGGGGCTGACGCCCGCCCTCGGGGGGAAAATCAACTTCCCGCTCGTCGGCAAGTTCGGCGCCGCCTTGTTGATCAGGATAACGCCGACATCGACTGGCCTTCACGTCGCCGCGTACGACGTCGCCAAGGGAGAGCTCCTCCAGTCCGATCAGTTTTTGTTCGATCGACGTGACCGGGATTGGCGGTTCGCGCTGCACGGAATTTCGGATCAGATAGAGAACTGGGTTTTCGGCAAGCGCGGAATCGCGCAGACGCGCATCGCGTACGTAGACGAGGGGACGCTGCACATCGTGGACAGCGATGGCGCGGAGACGCGTACGATCACCACTGGTCGCGGCGCGTTGTCGCCGGCATGGTCGCCGAGTGGCGAATCCGTCGTCTACACCGTGCTTGGCAACGCCGGGACGCAAGTGGAAGAGCTCGATGTCCGTACGGGGCGGACGCGACGCATCAGTCAGATCCGGGTCGGGCTCAACATCACACCGGTCTATCAGCCGAACGGGAATGCAATCCTGTACGCGCAGGGCACAGGGAATGGGACGGATCTCGTGCTCGCAAATCTCGACTCGAGCGGCGCGCACAAGATTACCGCCGGCAAGGGCACCGACAACACGTCACCGTCGTACAGTCCGGATGGCCGTCAGATCGCTTTCATATCGGGCAAGTCGGGCCAGCCACAGGTGTATATTATGGATGCGGACGGCACGAACGTTCAGCTGCTGACGCCCTACCGAGCGGGAACGCGCAGCTATCGGGCAAGCCCGGACTGGTCGCCCGACGGTCAGGCCGTCGCGTATGAGCAGCAGGACGGGAATTTCCAGATCTGGACGATCGATTTGCGGGACCGCAGTCCGAAGCAGCTCACGAGCGAAGGCGAGAACGAAGATCCATCGTGGGCGCCTGATGGGCGCCACATCGTCTTCAGCTCAACGCGGGGCGGTGACAAGCAGTTGTGGATTCTCGATTGCGAGAGTGGCCGCGCCCGGCAGCTCACGCACAACAAGGGAGCGAGGCTGGCGGCGTGGTCGCCGGTGCTCGCCAATCCGGAAGTGGGAAGCTACTCACAATGATGAAATACTGTTTTGTTGGACTAGTCACGCTGGCCGCGAACGGTTGCATGTTCGCCACCAAGCAGGACATCGACCGCCTGCAGCAGGACATCGTTGGCACGCGGGCGACCTCGAACGCTGTTGATTCCGTGCAGCGCGCGCAGCTCATCGAAGTGAGCCGGACCGTGCGTAGCCTGGATGATTCGATCGCGTCGCTGAGCAAGCGCCTGGCGGCGATGCGCACCGCATCGGAGAGCGACATGACGGCGATGCGGGAAGACATCTCCCAGCTCCAGGACTTGAGCGGTCAGAGCGAGCAGCGGCTTCGCGATATGCGGGCTACACTCGAGGAGAAGCGTCAGGCCGACGCGGCGGCCGTGGATACGACCGGTGCGGGCGCGGCGGCGATGCCGGCGACGGGTCCGGGTCCGCTGCAGCTTCTGCAGGCGGGGCGGGATCAGCTGCTCAAGGGCGGCAACGTCTCGGCGCGCGCCGCATTCAAGGATTTGATCACGAAGTATCCGACATCGGAGTACGTCCCCGAGGCGATGTTCTACACTGCGCAGGCGTACGCGGCGGAACGGAACATGGACGCGGCCGATGCGCAGTACGCGCAGCTGATAACGAAATATCCAAATTCTCCGCGCGTTCCGACGGCCATGTACAAGCGTGCTCTCCAGCTCCAGGCAACGAGGAAGACGGCCGAAGCGAAAAAACTCTACCAGGACATAATCAAGCGCTTTCCGCGCTCTGACGAGGCTGCCCTCGCAGACGAGCGCCTACAAGCATTACGGTAATACCGAGGCCGTGGTATGAGCGACGCTCCTGGCCACGAAATGCCATTTCTCGACCACCTCGAGGAGCTGCGTAAGCGGCTCTTCTGGGTGGCGGGCGCGATCCTGATTGGAATCGTCGTCGCGTTCATACTGCTGTCGAAGCTCGACATCATCCGGGTCCTGGAGCGGCCAATCCTGCCGCTGCTTCACGGGCAGAAGCTGATTTACACGCATCCGGGCACGTCCTTTCACATTCTGTTGAACGCGTCGCTCGTGCTCGGGCTGATCCTCGCATCGCCGGTCATCGTCGGGCAGATCTGGGGATTTCTCGCGCCGGCGCTGTACTCACACGAGAAGCGCGTCGTAATTCCGGTGCTCGTGTCGATGGTGGCGCTCTTTCTGGCGGGTGTGTCGCTCAGCTACTTCGTGGTGCTGCCGCTGACGCTCACGTTCTTAATGGGCATCGAGTCCACCGCGCTCACGCCGATGATCTCGGCCACGGAGTATTTCGACTTCGCGATCAGCATGTGCCTGGCGTTCGGGCTGGTGTTCGAGGTGCCGATCGCGATTCTCGCCCTGACAGCGCTGGGCATCGTCACGCCGCAGTTCCTCTCGCGGTACAGGCGGCACGCGGTGGTGATCTGTCTGACGGCAGCGGCGTTCATCACACCCGGCGCCGATCCGTATTCGCTGTTCGCACTGGCGATTCCTCTCTACATCCTCTACGAGCTCAGCGTATTCGTGGCGATCTTCGCTTACCGGAAGCGTATCAAGCGCCAGGAGCGTCGGGATGCGGAAGACGCGGCGTCGCAGGAGCAGGCGGGAGCGCCGGCGTGACGTCCGTCCGCTTCTTATTCGTTGTCGCCGCACTCTTCGCGATGCCAGGGGCGGGACTGTCGGCCCAGGGCCGACCGGTTCCGACAGCGCGACGCGACACCGTACGGCCGCGTCCGGACTCCCTCGGTCGTGATACGACAAGGCGTGACTCCACCGCTTCCAAGGATTTAATAAAATGGAATGAGGCCGATTCGGTGATGAGAGCGCTGATGCTGCGCCAGGGTTACACCGCCACGCGGTATCAGGGAGACCGGGTGGTGTACGACGCGCGGACGCGCACGCTTCATCTCATCGGCAAGAAGGCAGGCGTGTCGCGCGATCAGACGGTGCTCGTGGGCGACAGCATCAACTTCAACGACTCGACGAAGGTGATCGTCGCGCAGGGTGACACCGTAATTCTGCGCGACCCGACGCACCAATCGGCCGACGTCGTCGCGCGTGGCGTCATGGAGTACAACGTCGAGACGCACCGCGGATTGGTCACCGATGTCTGTACTTCTGTTGAACAAGGGCAGAACTGGATCGTGTGCGGCAACCGCGCTGCATTCGTCAGCGACACCACGCGCGGCCGCGAAACTGCTTTCTACGCGCGGAACGCTTCGATCACCAGCTGCGACGACTCAATCCCGGATTATCACTTCCAGGCGAAGGAAGTGAAGATGGTCTCGAAGAACATCATGGTGGCGCGACCCGCGGTTCTCTACATCGGTGAAGTGCCGATTATGTGGCTGCCGTTCATCTTCCAGGACATGCGGTCGGGTAGGCGCAGTGGCGTGCTCACGCCCCGATTTGGCGTGAGCGAGCTTTTCCGCAACAGCCCAAGCTATCGGCGCCACCTCGAGAACCTCGGCTACTATTTCGCGCTGAGCGACTACATGGATGCGCAGTTCGCGCTCGACTGGAGGAGCGGAGCGCGTTCGACAGCGGCCGATCCGGGATGGGTCCGTCTCAACGGTGAGTTCCAGTACCGCTGGCTCGACCGGTTCCTGAGCGGGCGCATCGCGCTCTTCCGTCAGTCGCAGGGCGACGGCTCCACGAATACTGCGCTTAGCTGGCAGCACAACCAGGCTTTTTCGCAGAATACGCAGTTCACCACCAACATCAACTACGTTACCAACACCTTCATCCAGCGGACGACGACGTTCACGCCGGCGGCCGTGCTGGCGTCGATAACATCCCAGGCCAACTACCAGACGAAGCTCGGTCCCTCGTCGTTGAGCCTCGGTGGAAACCGCTCGCAGCACCCCGGCCGTGGCGAAGTC
>DASXYR010000115.1:0-12983 GCA_036502385.1 Gemmatimonadaceae bacterium | reverse complement strand
GCCGCCTTTTTTTTTGAAACTACAAAGCACGCGATCCGAGATGTCAGGGGCATAGAATTTAGATCTCAGACAACTGCGTCAAGACCGCCCTCGGTGGCGCAATGAGACAAACCGTTGATGTCATCCAGACCCGCACGAGATCGGTCCTAGCGCCGTTGTCCGACATCTGTGATCTATGCCTCTGAGATCTCGGATCGCGTGCTTTGGTTTTATTCATCACAGTAGAGGCCTCGCTGGCGCTATTTCGGGGGAATCGCCCCGCTTCCCGCCCCACCGATTGTTGGCAGCTGCACTGCGGTGTAAGTCGAAGGAATCTCGAACGCCTTGGGGTCGACATCGACCCACTTGATCGAGGTGACTTCAGCCTGGCTGTTCGTGACCCGCGTCTGACCCTGCGCGATTAGCGTGTTGGAGCTCGTCGCACGCAGTGGAACGCCCGTGGGAAGCTTGGCGCTGGCAGCCTTCATCTTGTCGGCAAAATCCTTGTTCGTCGTGCCAAACATGTTCGCCATGTCGCCGCCCGTCATGCTGGCAAAGGGATTCAGCGTTCCCTTGATGTCCGTCGCGTAGTACGAATCGTTTGTGCTGGAGATCTTGGCGATCTGCTGCTGTCCCATCGCGCTTATCGTCATGGTCATGCCGGTCGTGATGCGATAGTGCGACGTCGGGTGTCCCAGGATCACCGGGCCAGCGCCGAGGCTATCGACCTGCGCCTTGGTGTCCGTGAAATCCATCTTCATCCCGCCCATCTGCTGCGCCTGAGCGATCATTTCCGCCGGCCGCACCCGCAGATACTGGTTCTTCTTTGGATCGAGATAAGCGATCGTCTTTCCGGTATCCGTCACGATCATGCTGACCGTACTGTCGGAGGCCAGCGGGCTCACCTGCGCGCTCGTTCCTTTCATCTTTACGTCGAGGCGCATCTTGTCGGGGGCGCCGACCGCGTGACCAGTAATGACGCCGGTGTCGGGAGTGCCCTGGATGGTGACAGTCGTGCGGAAATCCATCGCCAGCGTCTTGCCGGCGTTTTGGGCGCTCGCATATGACAGCGGAGCGAGAACGAGCGCAGCCGCGCCCGCCAGGCGTGAAGCGAATCTCATGCTGAAATTCCTGGAGTTAATGAGTAGGTGGGGGTCCGGGAAAAGACGTCGATCCCGACCTAAGCGTAACCCACAGATGGGTTTTAGTGCCCTTCCCGGGGCCAGCGGAGCGATGCGAGAATCGACGCGGCGAGAACGGCCCCCACGACTCCCAATGAAGCGACGATCGGCAGATGGACAAAGTGCTCAAGGAGCATCTTCCCGCCGATGAAAATCAGCACCAGCGACAACCCGAGCTTGAGGTAGACGAACTTGTCGACGACGCCAGCGAGGAGGAAATAGAGCGCGCGCAGTCCGAGGACGGCGCAGATGTTCGACGTATAGACGATGAACGGATCGCGGGTAACAGCGAAGATCGCCGGAATCGAATCCGTCGCAAAGATGATGTCGGTGGTGTCTACGATGAGGAGGACAATGAACAGCTGAGTCGCAGCGAGCCTGGTCCCTCCGCCCGCCACCGGCTGGCGAACAAAGAATCTGTCGCCGTGATAGTCATCCGCGACGGGGATGATGCGCCGCGCCAGTCGAAGCACCGGGTCGCGCTCGGGATTGTAGGTGTTGTCGTCTTTCTGGAGCGCCATCTTGATGCCGGTGAACACGAGGAACGCGCCAAATATGTACAGCGTCCACGCGAACCTGGTCACGAGCGCCGAGCCGGCGACGATCATCACCCCGCGCAGCACCAGCGCGCCGATGATGCCCCAGAAGAGAACGCGGTGCTGATACTTCTCGGGGACCTGGAAGTAGGTGAAGATCAGGACGAACACGAAGATGTTGTCGACCGAGAGCGCGTACTCGATCAGGTATCCGGTCAGAAACTCGAGGCCGGACTCCTTCCCCATCGTCTGGTAGACGGCGAACGCGAAGCAGAGCGAGAGCGCGACCCAGACGGCGCTCCAGATCGCCGCCTCCTTGAGCGATACCTTAGATGACCTGCGATGAAGGACGCCCAGGTCGAGCGCGAGGATCGCGAGGACTGTGACGTTGAATCCGACCCAACC
Organism: Gemmatimonadaceae bacterium; assembly: GCA_036502385.1. Taxonomy (GTDB): domain Bacteria; phylum Gemmatimonadota; class Gemmatimonadetes; order Gemmatimonadales; family Gemmatimonadaceae; genus UBA4720. Next base: position 10,882 of record DASXYR010000115.1, on the reverse strand, counting down.
CCAGAGGCTGTTCAAGTCCCGGGTGGCCAGGCGCGACTGACCGTCAAGCTACCGGCGCTCTAATGCGTCGCGGACGTCGAGTAGAATCTCGAAGTAGAGCTGCTCTCTCCGATAGGCGAAATCGAGCGTCGCCATCTGAGTCTGATCGCTGGACGCCTTGGCCCGCTCGAAGGCTTCGCGGTACATCTCGTCGAGATCGTTCAGAATCGTGGTGCGCGTGCGTGACATTGACTTGCTCTCCGCGCTCGAGGCGCTGCGATCGTCGGCCGAGGTGAGGCCGGCGATGCGCTGCAGCGCAGTCTCCGGATCCTCATTCTCGAAGATCAGTTTTTTCGCGGCCCCTAACGCGAGCCGGCGTGGATTGAATGGACTTGGCGGGATCACTGCAACGTGTGTGGCTATGGGTGTGAAAGGTAAAGCAATGCAATGAGCGCGCGCTAATCCCCAAGGCGGAAGAAAATCGCCTCTTCGACGGGCTTACCCTGCTTGAGGTGCTCGACGACGATTCGCTCCAGAAGCGCCGGGGTCACCCTGTGGTACCAGATGCCCTCGGGATACACGACGACAATCGGTCCATCCATGCAGACTCCCAAACACGGCGTTTCACCTCGCTTTACGCGATCGGGCCCGAACAGAAGATCCTCCCGCTGGAGCAGCTCGGCGAGCTGCGAATAGAGCTGGCGTCCCCGGCGTTCGGGTGAACAAAAATTCCCCGTGCACACGATCACGTGCCGCGAGTACGCCTCCATTTGAGGCCTGAAAGCATCCGCCATTGCTGAAAAGATAACGGCGGAACGTTGTCCACTTGCCCCGCCGCCTTCGTCATCTGATTATCCTGAAGGCTCTCCTCCTTCAGGAGCTGTTCATGAGTCCCGCAGTTTCGCGTTCCGCATCGACCACCGATCCCGACATCAAAGCCAAGGGCTACGTTCACCCGGAAGTTCTGGTGACCACGTCATGGCTTGCCGAACACCTCGACGACCCGACCATCAGAGTGATCGAGAGCGACGAGGATGTCCTGCTTTACGACACCGGACACATTCCCGGCGCGCAAAAACTCGATTGGCACGAGGATCTCAACGATCCCGTCATGCGCGACTATATCTCCTCGGAGCAGTTCGAGAAGCTGCTGCGGAAGAAGGGAATCGACGAGAATACCACCGTCGTGTTTTACGGCGACAAGAACAACTGGTGGGCAACGTACGCGTTCTGGGTTTTCCAGCTGTTCGGATTCACCAACGCAAAGGTACTCGACGGCGGGCGTATCAAATGGGAGCAGGAAGGCCGGCCGTTCAAAACCGACGTCCCGCGACTGACAGCGACGAACTACAAGGCTCCAAAACGGTCGGACGAGAAGATCCGCGCGTTCTTCCAGGAAGCCAGAGACCACTCGGCAGCGGGTAAATCCCTTGTGGATGTGCGATCACCCGAGGAGTACTCCGGACAGCGGACACACATGCCGGACTATCCGCAGGAAGGAACGCTCCGAGGCGGCCACATCAAAGGTGCGCGAAGCGTCCCGTGGGGCCGCGCCGCAAATCCGGACGGGACATTCAAGGACGCGGAAGCGCTTCGCGCCATCTACGAAAAGGAAAAGGGTCTCAAGAAGGGCGACGACATCATCGCCTACTGCCGCATCGGCGAGCGCTCCTCGCATACCTGGTTCGTGCTCACCTACCTCCTCGGCTACGATCGCGTGAGGAATTACGACGGCAGCTGGACGGAATGGGGCAACGCAGTGCGCGTTCCCATCGAAAAGGGCGCCGAGCGATGACAGCACCCGCGTCTCCGCCGGCAGAGACGATGGCGAAGCCCTCGCTGATTCACGTAGAGTGGGTCGGAAAGCACCAGTTCGAGGCCGGACGTCCGAATGGCCCGACGGCTCATATCGACGGCGATGGAGAAACCGCGCAGAGTCCGCCGGAGACGCTCCTGAGTGCGCTGGCGACGTGCGTGTCCTACGACGTCGTGGATATCATGGCGAAGCAGCGTACGCCCGTCGAAGCCCTGACGGTCGATATTGTGGGCGAGAGAGTCGACACGATTCCGAGACGATACAAGACCATCACTCTGAACTTCCACATCGCAGGAAAGGGAATCGAGAAGGATCCCGTGTTGCGCGCGATCGAGCTGGCGGCGACGAAGTACTGCTCGGTCCGGGACTCTCTGCGCAACGACATCATGGTCGCCTGGACCGTGGAGATAGGGGAGAGTAAAGCCTAGGTTCGCCGGCGCTTCCGCGGCTTCGATGCTGCCGCAGCATACGGCGCCCATTTCCTCTCCGAGTCTTCCATCTCTTCGCGCAGCCTCAGGTAGCTGTCGTACCGCTCGGCGCTGATCTCACCACTCTCGACCGCGGCGCGCACCGCACACCCGGGTTCAACGCGGTGTGTGCAGTCGCCGAACCTGCAGTTGGGGATGTGCGGTCGAAACTCGCGAAAACATTCGTCGAGGTGCTCGGAGGCGAGGCCCCACATGCCGACCTCGCGCAGGCCGGGCGTGTCGACGACGTAACCAGAGTCCGGCAGCGGATGCAGCAGCGCGCCGACCGTCGTGTGCTGACCCTTGTCGACCGATTCGCTGATCTCGCCGACCCGGAGATCCAACCCAGGATACATCGAATTCATGAGGGAGGACTTTCCGACGCCCGATGGACCGGTGAGCACCGAGGTCTTTCCGGCGAGCTCGTCGTGCAGCTCCGTAAGTCCGACGCGCTGTTTGACGCTCGTGTAATGCACCGGATAGCCTGCCACCGCATAGGGCTCGAACATCCGCTCGGCCTCCGCCCTGTCAACGAGCTCGATCTTGTTGATGACGATGCGCGACTGGAGCGAATTTCCCTCGGCGATCACCAGGAATCGGTCGAGCATTCGAGTGTGGGGCACGGGCTTCGCCGCGGCGAACACGACGATGACCTGATCGACGTTGGCGGCGACAATGCGCTCGCCCTGTCCCGCGCCGGGCGCGCGTCGCGCGAGCTGCGAGTGGCGCGGAAGAATCCCGGCGATTGCCCAGTGCTCTTCTCGTAAATCCGTTTCCAGGATTACACGATCGCCGACCGCGAGCTTTTTGGTCTCGTCGCGCTCCTGCTTGAGCCTCCCCCGCATGGACGCCTCGTGAATCTCACCCGATTCGGTGCGAACGTGCCAAATGCCGCCCGTCCCCTTCAGCACGACGCCTTCCTTTCGGGTCAAGCGCTACCCTCTCGGTGCATCGCATCCCACCACGGCAGCTGCTCGGCCCGTTTGGACTTGATGAGATCGTCGAGGAGAGTCTTCACCTCGTTCAGCATCAGAGCGCCTACGAGCTTGCGCGCGTCGTCTTCGGTGTCGGCGAACGCGAGAAATTCCGTTTCGAGGTGCCCGCTGGCGACGGGGTCACCCTGGCGCCAACGCACGAACAGCAGGTAGGCGGCGAATGGACGCGTCTTGTCTCCGCTCGCATCGGTGACGATCTCCACGCTGTACGACGCGCCATCACTTCCCTCGAACGCCGCCGGGCGGGCGTGCACGGCCATGTAGCCGCCAATCGTGTTCGCGTCGCCTTTGGAATGATCGGCGGGAAGGAATTGTCCCATTTATTTCAGGCGGCGCTTGCCCGCCATCTCCTTCAGCACGTTCCCGGTGAGGAACGCGATGTTGGCCGGACGCTCGGCGAGCCTCCGCATGAGGTACGGATACCATTGGGTTCCAAACGGCACATAGACGCGCATGCGATAGCCGTCGCGCACCAGCTGGTCCTGGAGGTCTCGGCGCACACCGTAGAGCATCTGGAACTCGAAACGATTCAGCGCGATCCGATTCTCCTTCGCGAACCGCTTGGCGTCCCTGATGATCGCTTCGTCGTGCGTCGCGATGCCGGGATAGTTGCCATGCTGCATTAGCGCGTGCATACAGCGAAGGTAGCTCGTATCGACGTCCTTCTTATCCGGGTAGGCGACCGTTTCGGGCTCCTTGTACGCTCCCTTGCAGATTCGCACCCGTGCCTTGAGCAAGTTCGTGTGCTCGACATCCGCGAACGTCCTATATAGGTAGCTCTGAAGCACGACGCCGACATTTTCCCTATAAGCAGGGTACAATCGTTGCTCGAACAGGTCGAGCGTGCGCTGCGTGTATTCGCTCGACTCCATGTCGATGCGGACGAAAGTGCGGTATTCGCGCGCGCGCTGAAGGATCTTGTGCATGATCGAAACGCAGAGATCCTCCGAGACGTCGAGGCCCATCGCCGTGAGCTTGACGGAGACGTTGGCGTCTGCTTTACGCTCGTATATCCGGTCGAGCATGTTGACGTACGCCTGACCCGCCGCGCGCGCCTCGGCTTCGTTGTGGACGCTCTCACCCAACAGATCGAGAGACGCGGTGATGCCCCTGGCGTTGAGCCTGCTGACAGCCGAGAGGGCGCTCTCGAGCGTCTCGCCGGCGACAAAGCGGTTCGCCATACTCTTTGCAAGCTTGTTGTTGCGAACGAACCTGAAGATCTGCTGTTGCTCGGACAGATAGAGCATGACGCTGCGAAGCATTAGTTCTCTGGGATTTGTTGAGATGACGTTGTCGATCGGCGCGTGGCCGGGTTTCGAGCTCGACGGGATGAGAGATCGAAGATCCGCTTCACGGGGTATCGGCCGCCCTTCTGGATGCGGCTGTCGAAGAGATTCCACGTCGTGAAGCCATCATCGCTTTCCGGCTCGAGGAGATACACGATCAGTGCGCCGCGGGCCTGAGCCGTGGATACGAGGAACGAACCCGCCGGAAGCGCCTGCAATCCTCTCTCCCAACGGCCCTTGAGGCGGACCTCATGGTGTCCCTGAAATACTCGCGGGCTGGTAATGATCGAGTCGATCGCGTACGACTCGCCGCGTGCGTTCCAGGCGGAATCGGACCTGTCGACGCGGATGCCGTGCAAGCGCAGGAGTGTTACGACGGCCGTATCTTCCGGCGCGACGACGTAGGCGGCAGGCGGCAGGCGGTCGAGCGTGGAAGTGAATCGATCGTAGACGGGCATCCGGATCGTTTTGAAACGGCCCGTGCGCCGCTCGCCACGCGGGACTCCCGGCTGGGTAAGGGAGGAATCACCGGTCTTCTCGAGATCTTCCTTGATGACATCGAGCATGCGCGGCGTTGCGATCAGCTCAGAGCGAATGGCCACGAGCTGCAGCGAATCGGGCGAGCGGCCCCATGCGAGCGCCTGGCTGTCGGCGCGCGCCGTGAGGGATCTGATTGCCGCGGCCCTCTCAGCGACCAGTGAAAGCGCTTCCTTCACGAACGCGTAGGTAGAGGCGACGCGCCGCTGGAGTGTGTCGTGTGAGTAGGCTTCGCTCAGGATAGCGATGCGCCCGCGTATTCCGAAATAGTTGGTGCCAAAGCGGGGGCGCGCGTCATACGTCGCCCACCCTTCACGAGTCGAGGTGTCCGGGCCCCCCGGGCCACGCTCATCGCTGAGAAAGTTTCCGTAATCGAAAACCTCGAAGCCGTCGCGCGTTCGCATGCGCTCGCGCAAAACCGGAAGCAGCGAATCGCGGGCGTAGACACCACCGAACACGGCGGCGGGACTCAGCGACGGCGAGTACGTCAGAGCGTAGCCGTGAAAACTCCCGTCGGTGGTGTGAAGATCGACAAAGACATCCGGATCCCACGTGTTGAACATCGCCAGCGAGGCGCGCGTCTCCGGCGCTTCGGCCTTCACATAATCGCGATTCAGGTCGAGCCCCTGCGCGTTGGCGCGCGTTCCTACCAGCTCCGGACCATTCTGTTCGGTTCTGTTCACCGCCTGGGCCGCGAAGCGCTCGTTGCCGTCAACGTTGTAGACCGGTACCGCGATCAACACGAGCGAATCCAGAACGTTCGGAGCTTTCGCGTAGGTCAGATCGCGCAACAGGACGAGGAGAGCTTCCTTTCCCTCGATCTCTCCGGCGTGGATGTTCGCCTGCACGTACACAATCGGCCTTCCGAGCCGCTTTGCTTCCGAAGGCGTCGTGACGAGCGGACGGGATGCGATGACAAAGGGAATCTCGCGCCCTTCGTTGGTCTTGCCGATCGATCCGAACGTCAGCGGCGCGCCGATTTTGCGAAGGGAATCCAGAAATTGACGGACGTCAGCGTAATGCGAGGTCTCGCGATAGTTCGTTAGCTCAGCGCGTGTACGTGGATAGGAAGCCGGACCCAGAGGTTTCGGAACCGTGCCCGCGCAAGCTGAGGTGCCTATCGTCACTGCGGTAGCGAGAGCGATGGAGCGCAGCCTGGAATCCCTCCGCTTCACGAACGCTCGCTTGCGTAGAACGATTGGTTTCGCCGCGCCATTTCCAGCAGGATCTCCGCAGGCTCGAATCGCCCCGGGAATCTGGCGTTGAGATCCTCGAGTCGCTGTACAACGATCTTCACTCCGAGCGAGTCCATGTATCGAAATGGCCCGCCACGGAAAGGCGGAAAACCGATTCCGAAGACAGCGCCCACATCGCCATCGCGCGGAGAGTGAATGATTCCATCGCTGAGGCACCGCGCGGCTTCGTTGAGCATCGCGAGGACGGTACGCTGCTGGATCTGCACCGCGGGCATTTCCGGAATCGATGACCCTTCCGACTCGGAAGTGGTCAGCGAAGGCGCCACCGGAATGCTTCCCGATGACAGGAAGATTCCGTAGACCGAAGGGTCGACCTCTCCTTTCTTTCCATCCTTGTCGTAGAGATAAAATCCCTTTTTGGATTTCCGTCCATACCGGCCCGCGGCGACAACCGCCTGAATCGATTTCGCCGGATGCAGCCTATCCGGAAAAGCGTCGCCCATGATCTTGCCGGCTTTCGTCGCGACGTCGAGCCCGACTTCGTCGATGAGAGTGATCGGCCCAACGGGGAATCCAAAATCAGTCAGCGCCTTGTCGATGATATCCACCGCAACGCCCTGATCGAGCAGAATTCCCGCTTCATTGATGTAGGGAGCCAGAATCCGGTTGGCGTAGAAGCCGGGACCGTCGCTCACGACGATGACCGTCTTGCCGAGTTTTTTTCCGTAAGCGACGACAGTCGCCGTGACCTGCGGGTACGTATCCGGAGTCGTGATCACCTCGAGCAGCGGCATCTTCTCAACGGGCGAGAAGAAGTGCATTCCGATCACGCGTTCGGGACGAACGGAGGCCTGCGCGATCTGTCCGATGGGAATCGTCGACGTGTTGGTGGCGAAGATGGCCGTCTGCCGAATCGATGCCTCGGTCTCGCGCAACACCTGGTGCTTTACAGCGAGATCCTCGAACACAGCCTCGATCACAAGGTCGACGTTGCCAAATCCCGAGTAGTCGACGGTGCCACCGATGAGAGCCATGTAATCGCTGTACTGGATCCTGGTGATCTGCTTCCTCGTCAGCCGCTCCTTCAGGATGTCGCGAACTGCCGCGTACCCTTTGGCAACGCGCGCGTGATCCGCGTCCTTTAGGCGCACGAGGCTGCCGTGCTGCACAGCAACGGTAGCTATCCCCGCGCCCATGAAGCCCGCGCCGATTATCGCAATTTTTTCGACTGGGAGCGGATCGAAATCCGAGACCGGAATATCCGGATACTGCGCGGGATCGACACCAGGATCCTTCTTCAGCTCGTTCGTGGCAAAAAAGAGGAAGATCAGCTGCCGAGAGACATCGGTCGTCGCCAGCTCGCCAAACCGGCGCGATTCCTCCCGGAATCCATGCGCCATCCCTTTTTCGTATCCTGCGGCAATAACATCGATCGCCGCGATCAAAGCCGGATAATGTCCGCGTGATTTCGCGAGCGTTTGCTCGCGCGCCTTGCGCAGCACTACGTTGCGGCCAGCTGGATTGGAATCCAGCAGCAGACCCTTGAAGCCGCCGCTATGCCCCTCGCTCTTCCGTCTACCTTCGGCGACCTCGCGTGCGCGCTGGATCGCGATAGTTCTAAGAATCGAAGGATGAACGAGCTCGTCGATGAGGCCAAGCTGCAGCGCCTTCCTGGCGCGAACATTTTTGCCGGTGAGAATCAAATCGAGCGCGTTCGTGAGGCCGATCTTGCGCGGAAGTCTCTGCGTCCCGCCCGCACCAGGAATAAGCCCGAGCTGTACTTCGGGCAAGCCGAGGATGGTCTTCGGATGATCGGTGGCGATGCGATAGCGGCACGCGAGCGCCGTCTCGAGTCCGCCGCCAAGGCATGCGCCATGGATCGCGGCGATGATCGGAATCCTCAGATGCTCGACGGAATCGAGCAGCATCTGCCCGTCGCGACTCAACCGTTCGGCATCAGTCGCGGTCTTGAGGGCTAGAAATTCCTCGATGTCGGCGCCCGCGATCCAAACGTCGGGCTTGCCGCTGATGAAAACCGCGGCCTGGACGGCCGTGTCGCGCTCGAGGCGACTGACCAGCGCCACGAACTCGTCCTTCACCGCGCGATTGAGCTTGTTTACGGATTCGTTTGGCAGGTCGAAGGTGATGATCGCGATCCCGTCCGTGACTTCGACCGACAGCGCAGGCTTCCATCGCGTTCCAACGAGCCCGCCGATCGTGACTTCCGACGTCGAGCTCATCGAGTTCTTTCCACGACCATCGCGAACCCCATACCACCGGCCGCGCACACGGTCATCAGTCCGAACTGTCCGCCGCGGCGGCGCAGCTCGTTCAGCAGAGTCGTGGTGATGCGCGCGCCGGTGGCGCCGAACGGGTGCCCGATCGCGATCGACCCGCCCATCACGTTGAGCTTGGCTCTATCCACTTCACCGACGGGCTGCGAGAAGCCAGCGCGCTCTGCCCAGTACTTCGACTCAAAACCCTTGAGATTGGAGAGCACCTGCGCCGCGAACGCTTCGTGCATTTCGACAAGGTCGATATCCTTGAGCGACAGCCCGGCGCGCTTCAAGGCCACGGGTGCTGCGAGCACCGGCGCCTGCAAAAGTTGCTCGCCCGGATCGAGCGCGGCGTACGCGTACGAGCGAATGATGCCGAGGGGAGTGTAGCCGAGTGAGCGCGCCTTTTCCTCATTCATCAGGAGCACACAGGCGCCGCCATCAGTTAGCGGCGAGGAATTGCCGGCCGTCACGCTTCCGTACTTCCGGTCGAAAACCGGCTTCAGCGCGGCGAGCGCTTCGTAACTCGTGTCCTCGCGGATGCCATTGTCGGATGTGAGGATGCTGTCGAATTTCGGGGGGACGTAAACCGGCATGATCTCGGCCGTCAGACGCCCATCCGCGGTTCCAGCTGCGGCCAGACGGTGCGAGCGCAGTGCGAAATGATCCTGCTCCTCGCGCGCGATGGAGTTGAGCTTCGCCATCTTCTCCGCCGACTGTCCCATTGTCTCCCCCGTCGACGGCTCGGCGATCGCGGGTGTGACGGGGACCAGATCCTTCGGACGAATTCGCGCCAGCGCCTTGAGCCGCGCGGGCAGCGACCTCGCTTTCGATGCGAGCACGAGTGCATCGGCGAAACCTTGCGCATGCAGTATCGGAATGTTGGAGAGCGATTCCGACCCTCCGGCGATCGCGACGTCGAGATGCCCAAGCGCTATCTGATCCGCCGCATCCGTTATCGCCTGGTTGGCGGAGGCGCACGCCCGGCTGACGCTGTATGCCTGGACCCCTTTTGGCAGCAGAGGAAGGAGCGAGACTTCCCTCGCGATGTTGGGCGAGAGCACCGACGGTATCACGGTACCGAAGACCAGCGACTGGACCTCCTTACCGTCCAGGTTGGTTCGTTGCAAAAGCTCGGCAACGCAGAGTTTGCCCAGATCGATTGCCGAAATGGATTTCAACACCGTTCCGGCTTTTGCGAATGGCGTCCTTACACCTGCGACTATCGCGACGCGACGCCCGTTCCCGAATGTAGCCATGCACGGAACATAGACGGGCGCCGATTATCTTTCTAGGACGACCTACCCTCTTGCGGTCTTTATCTTTTCGGGCTCTTTGCTCTCGCGCGCGATCCGTTCTTTATCGAGAAGCGTCCGCTTGCGCTCGATTCCCCAGCGATACCCGCCCAGCTCGCCAGTCCGTCGCACGACACGATGACAGGGAACGACGAAGGCGACGGGATTCTTCGCGCACGCTGACGCCACTGCACGCACTGCTGTGGGGGCTCCGATCGCTCCCGCGATCTCGCTATAGGTCCGGGTCTCCCCGAATGGAATCTTCTGGAGCTCGTGCCACACCTTCCATCGAAATGCCGAAGCCTTCACGTCGAGCGGGACATTCGCACGCGTGGTTCCTCCCTCGAGCCCTTTCACTATCTCAGCCACCCACGCCCCGAGGCGGCTCGACGCTGCACTGACACGCGCGTGTGTGGCTGAGGGATATTCCTTGCCGAGTGCGGACTCCAGAAAAGCTGCGCTGTCTCCAAGCATCACGGCGCACACCCCGCGCTCGGTGGCCGCAACCATCAGAGTGCCGAGCGAAGTTGCAGCGAACAGGTATTCGATGTGCATTCCCAGGCCGCCGCGACGATACGTCGCCGGCGTCATTCCGAGACTCGCGTCAGCGGCCTCGTACACTCTGCTGCTCGAGCCGTAGCCCGCGCCAAACGTTGCTCGGCTCACCGTCTCACCGCGCTTCAGCTCGCCCTTGAGTCGCTCGCTCTTTCGCGCGCGAATGTACTGCGCCGGCGTCAGCCCGAACGACTCCTTGAATTTCCGCTGCAGGTGGGATGGACTCATCCCCGACTCCTCGCCGAGCAGATCGAGAGTGATGCGCTCTTCACCGAGATCGGCGACATGGTTGTCGATGTAGCTGCGAGCGCGCTCCACGGCTGTATTCGGCTCTTTCGCGCGATTGGGACGGCACCGTTGGCAGGCGCGAAATCCGGCGCGCTCCGCCGCTTCCACGGATGAGAAGAAGGCGACGTTGTCGCGCTTCGGCCGGCGCGACGGACACGATGGCCGGCAATAGATTCCCGTGGTCGTTACACC
>DASXYR010000114.1:0-5626 GCA_036502385.1 Gemmatimonadaceae bacterium | reverse complement strand
CGTTCGATGCGAGCGCTCTGCACATGTATGGTCCCGGCGATTTCGCGTACTTGCCGCCGCGGCAAGCGCACTTCGGCCAGGCGCACGGGACGACCGTCGTGCAGATCAACGGGCGCGGGCCGTTCGCCATGAATCCGGGAGCGCCCAAGTAGAAGGTGCGGCGTTTGGATCGAGGCGCTGCTTACGTATCCACAAAACTGAAGCAGGGAGCTCACAGCTTTGCAGCTGGAGCTCCCTGACCTTTCATACTGGCGCTATGAACGTTGAAGATTGGTTGACCGCCGTGCAATTGGCGCCCCTTGAGAATTCTCTCATCAATACTTGCCGCTCAGCGCTGACAGCGAACAACTGAGCAATAGCTACCCGACGCTCACCCCAAGATTGATCACTCCGGCGTACCCGTCCGAACTCTGCGAGGTAGCGAGCGTCAACCCCGCCTTGTCGCCGGCTGAGAGGCTGTTGTAAATCCCGTCGTTGGCGTTGCGGGTATCGCGCGCGCCGCGTGCGCTGTACGGACTCTTGGCGTACACGGAGTCCGTAAACGCGTCGTTGAAAAAAAACTGCGATGTGAACTCGTAGCTTTTCGTCGCCCCCGCGTAGAGGCGGAGTTTGAAGTGGATGTGGACCGCGCGCCCGTTGTACCAGCCCGGATATATGGTTGTGAACGAGGCAACCCCGTTCGCGTCCGTTATCTGGTACCCACGCAGGAATTTTCTCGACGACCCCGATACGTCCGAGTAGGTACCCGTCGCGTCGCAGTGCCAGACATCGAGGTACGCGCCCGTAAGCGGTGTGCACGCGCTGCTGGCTACACGCTCGACGTTGAACGTCAGCGCCAGCGGAATTCCGGCCGACACCGCACCCGTCGCCGGATCCGTCCGGATGTCCGAACGATTGAGTTTCTCGTCAACGAAGAAAGGGCCCTCTGTAAGGGCGGCCGTCTGAACGCAGGCGGTGCTTCCCGTCGTGGTCGTTGTCCCCGACGCTGTCGTGTCGGTCGTATCGGTGACTCTCGTCGCCGACGCAGCGCAGCTCGCCAGCAGCGACTGCGATACGACGACGCTCGCCGCGCCCTTGGCGGCAAATCCGAGCAGGTCCCGCCGGCTGAGCCGAGTGGGGGCCGGCGATGGTGTCACGATAAGATTGCTTGGCATTGCAGTCCCTAAAGATGAGAGTGATCCACGCGGGACCATTACGATTGCCGCGTCCTGATCAGAATACACGCGAAGATCGCGGCCGCCCCACCCTTTGTCCCGAACTGCACGTCACAGTCACGAGCGGCACATGCGTGTCACCGTCGTGCATCCCACGGAGCACTCAAGGGCAACCGGACTATCTCGGAATCGCCACCCTAGATGCGGACGCCCATCAATTGCTCGAGCGCCTCGAACCGCCCCCGACTCACCTTCAGCTTCACGCCGCCCTTCAACAGCACAGCGTAATCGCCGCCGGGATTCCTGATCAGCGTCTCGATGAGTTCCAGGCGCACGATGGCCGAGCGATGGATGCGAAAGAATTTGGCGGGGTCGAGGCGTTCGTCGAGGGTCTGCATCTTCTCGCGTATGAGGTAACGCTTGTCGCCCACATACAGCTCGGCATACGGGCCGCTCGCGATCAGGTAGTCGATTTGCTTCACCGGTACGACGCGCACCTGTCCGCGCATCTCGACGGCGATGCGCTCGAGGTACTGCTCCTTCGCTTCGGCCGGCGGCCTGCCCCCACCGAGCAGCGCCCGCAATTCGGCCGACAGCTTCGATACCTGATTCAGATCGATCATCTTCCGCGCCCTGCGGAACGCCTTTTCGAATCGCTCGTCGTCGAATGGCTTGATGAGGTAGTCGATCGCCGCGAGATCGAACGCCTCCAGCGCGTGGTCGTACGCCGTCGTGAATATCACCGGCGGCATCCGATCGATGCCGACCTGCTGCACCACTTCCAGTCCTGTCTTTCCCGGCATTTGGATGTCGAGAAATACCATGTCGGGGCGCAGCTCGGCGATCGCCGCGATCGTCGCAAGTCCGTTCTCGGTACGACCGACGATCTCGACGTTCGCCTCGTGCGCGAGCAGATCCTCGAGGCGCTGTCGCGCGAGACGCTCGTCGTCGGCGATCAGTACGCGCAGTGGTTTCGCCGCGGTCACCCGCTGGCCTCGGCGCCCGTAACGATGGTCGTTCTCAGCTCGGCCCGGCTGCGGAAGGGCATGACTATCTGCGCGACCGTGCCGCCGCTCGGCGATTCCGCGAGAGTGAGGGCCGCCCCGCTACCATATAGCTGCTCGAGGCGCTGGCTGATGTTGGCGAGCCCAACGCCCGCGTCGTCGAGTCGCGAAATCTTGGCGGGTCCGGGTCCGTTGTCGGAGACGGTCATCACGAGGCGCTCGGTCTCCCGCCGCGCCGCGATCCTGATCCGTCCAGCGACAGAAATCTTCTCGACGCCGTGCTTCACCGCGTTCTCGACCAGCGGTTGAAGAATCAGGCTCGGCACCAGCGCGTCGCGCGCGTCGTCGCCGACCTGCACCTCAACCTCGAGCTTCCCCTCGAAGCGGATCTGCATGATCTCGAGGTAGCGCTGGAGGAAGTCGATCTCCTTCGCGAGCGCGACTTCGTTGTCGCTGCCGCCGTCGAGCGTATAGCGGAGCAGCTCGCTCAGTCGCGCAATCATGCGTCGCACGCCGCGCGGGTCGCGCTCCACCAGCGCCGATACAGCGTTGAGCGTGTTGAACAGAAAGTGCGGGTTCAGCTGCGCGTTGAGCGCCGAGAGCTTCGCCTCGGCCAGCTGGGTCTGGAGCTGGGCGGTCTCGGAGAGGAGGCGCGCCGTCTCGCGCTCGCGCGCGCGGAATCGAAGGAAATAGTCGCGGGCAAATCCCGCCGCGAGGACTCCCCAGAAAAGAATGAAGTGGTTGAGAAGCATCGGCCCGCGGAGTCCGCCGGAAAGTCCCTGACGCGGAGCCGGCATCGGCTCATTGAACCGGCGCACGAGCGCATAGTCGATCCGATCGACGGTGATTGCGACGACCACGCCGATCGCGACAAGGGTGAGCAGCTTCGCCCAGTCCGAAGACTTTTCGATGCTGAAGCGGCCGGCAATCCAGAAGATGAGCGGGGTGAGGAGTGCCCATAGGTACATCTGCTGGAATGCAAGCGAGATGGGCACCGCGCGCGGAACAGCGGTGAAGGAAGTACCCGTCTGATCGGCCATTCTGTTGGCTGCCGTCAGGATCGCCATCACTGTCCAGAACGCAAAGATCCCCAGCCACTCGGCGCGGCTGAGCGGTTGGGCGCCTCCGGTTTGATCGCTGGTTTCACTCACAATGGATCATACGTGAGAAACATCCGACGCGCATTGTCGAAAGTGCATCTCGGAACACCGGCGTGCACCTGGTGACAAAGGTCAGACGATGACGGCGACGCCGAGCGTAGTGGAAGAGACGAAGAGAATTCACCTCAATCACTCCGACAATGTCACTCGCACTGAAAATCCCAGAGACCGCACCATCCCATCAGCCGTACAAGCTCTCAGTGAGGGAGCTCAGGCTCCGCGACCAATTCGTGGCTGCATTCAACGACACCGCCCTGCCGGGGTGGCAACTGCACGTGGCCGTGTGGGAGCTGACCGACGATCTCAAGGAAATGGGCGAATTGCCCGAGGGCGTCGTGAAGCGAATCAAGTACATCGCGGCGATCCCAATCTCGTTCCACTACCGCGTTGGCTACAAATCCGGGCACGCACGACTCAAGGCGGCCGCGCGGCAGGCGGTTTCCCTGTCGATCGAGCACTACTTCAACGAAAGCCAAGAGCCGAGGGAAGCTGACAGCCCGTTAGCTGTTTCTCGGGATTCGGATCGGGGCGGTGCTTAGTCATCCACAAAACTGAAGCAGGGCGCTCCCACCTTTGCAGCCGAAGCTCCCTGCTTCAGTTTTGTGGATCCGTCAGCAACGCGCTCATCCCAACCGCCGAGCAACAGCTAAACGGCCTCGATCTCAGATGCAGCCCGATCGAGAATCTCCTTGATCTTCCGAATCTGCTCGGGAGTCCGCGAAGCACTCTTCGATGCGTAAATCGCCCGGCCGATGTTCTTGAAGCCGCGATGGACGTCCATCATGGGCTCCCCGAAGATGCTCTGCGCAAAGTCGGCGATCTTCGAGAAGATGTCGTCGATCAACGGCTGATTCTCGGCGAGGTACGCCCGACCCTCGTCCGTGATCTCGTAGATCTTCTTGCCACTCTCCTCCGGCAGCGCTCGCGCGTAGCCGAGGTCCTCCAGCATCGTGAGCGTCGGATAGATCGTCCCCGGACTCGGCGAGTACATCCCGCCGAAGCGCTCCTCTATCTCCTTGATGATCTCGTAGCCGTGGCGGGGCTTCTCCTCGAGCAGCCGCAAAATCACGAATTTGAGATCGCCCTGATCGAACATCCTGGATCCGCCAAAAGGGCCGCCGCGCGACTTGCCGCGACCGCCCCAGAACGCCCCTGCATCAAACCCGAAATTCTCGGGGCGCATCCCGAACGCCCACCCGACCCTCGGCCCGCAATTGCCTCTATTCATTTTGAGCTTCTCCGAATTGGATCTATCGAGCCAGTCAGGCGCCAATTAGCGTTTCTGATAGTACTGGCGATATATCTTTTGCCTAAGTTATAGCGAAAGATATATCTTTGCAAGCGCGGGCAGGGCTGGGATCGCGGCGTTGCGGCTGGCATCCACAACACGGAAGCAGGGAGCTCTTAGCCCTGCAGCCGGAGCTCCCGAGCTTTTCTAGTCGGATTCTTGGGAAGGCGTGACGCGCAGCCCGCGGGGACTATCCGGCGCTCACCTCCATAATGTCAGTATGAAAGCCAGGGAGCTCCGGCTGCAAAGCTGTGAGCTCCCTTCTTCGGTTTTATCGATGGGTCAGCACCGCCCCGATCCCGACGCCGCGTAACCCCTAATTGCTGATTTCCGCGACTATGAGCCAACGACCGCCGACATTCTTCCAGACGTTGAGAAAGCTCCCGGCGCCTTTCACCGGCTTGCCACCAGCACCGTCTGCAGTCTGAGTGTACGTCCCGTAATCCCACGCCATCGAGTGATCGGCCGAGAAGCTGACTCCGTCGCTCTGGAAGGCGAGTTCGCGCGGATTGCTCTTTACCGCCTTGTCGTACATCGCGCGCACGTCGGTGGTGCCCTTCACGGGCTTGGCTCCGGCTCCCATCGATACCACGTCGGGGTCGTAGTAGACCATCAGCGAGTCGACGTGCTTGCCCATCATCGCGCGCTGGAACGCCGAGTCGGCGCCGAGGACCTGCGCGCGCGCGGCGCCTTCGTCGAAGGTCGTCGACGCGGTGCTCGACGCGGCCCCCGATGGCACCGCGGAATCCGCGGTGGCGGGAGTAGGTTTGTTGCAGGCGAACAACACTAGACTTCCAACGGTGAGCAGGGTGATCCCAGTGGCGCGTCGCATTCTCTCCCCCGTGATTGAGATTGAGGCGAACCTACGATCCCTTTGCCGGACGGGCAATACGCCAGTATGGAAGCTAAAAAGCAGCGAGCTGCAAAGCTGGCGGCTGCCTGCTTCAGTTCTGTGGATGCGTTCGCATCTACGCGATCCCAATGCCGCGTAATCCTCTTGTGGTCACGTGAACAAACGCA
>DASXYR010000113.1:0-3771 GCA_036502385.1 Gemmatimonadaceae bacterium | reverse complement strand
ATCCGGACCTGGACTCACCGGCTGGTTAGTGCCAGCGAGTCAACAGCTCATCAAGGGCGGCGATGATTTTATCACCCTCTTCCTTCAGCGATCCAACCAGCTCTCCGAGATTCTCCTCGGCGACAGAAACGATTTCGAGCGGATGCAGGACAACCCACTGGCCTTTGATTCGGAAAGTTGGATTGAACCGTGGGTTGGTAACCTTTCCGAGCGACGATTTATTGGCCAGCGGCACCACGAGCCGGCGACGGTAATCGTCATAGAGAGTCGACTGCACAATTACGACGAACGGGATGCTGTCGCGGTGTCGTCCCGGATTGCGATGGACGTCGAACTGTACATCTAACGCGTTTGGCGTCTGCGACGCCCAGATGTGTGCTCGCTCAAACTTTGTTTCACCAGCGTGCGGGCTATCCACTGACTCACCTTCACTGAGCCCTCCGGCGTCAAGCCGCATATGTCACGCAGCACGAGTAGCGCTTCAATTCCGGTGGACAAAGCCAGGGCACAGACCAGACGAGAATATCCCGCAGCGCCAAGCTTTGGCCGCAGCGCTCCTATGGCCAGCTCTATCCACTCCAGGCGGCGAGTACCGCGTCCTGGTTCGCCCGTGGGCGGTTGGAGTACCGTTTGGTGAATCATCGTGCGCAACAACGACTCGTTTTCGACGGTCAGGCGCTGCATGTTCTCGACGAGAGCGGTAACACGCGCCTCGAAGTCGGAATCATCGTCTACGGTAACAGGGATGGAGGCCATCGCCGCCTCCATGACGGGACGAAGGCCGTTGAGGGCAGCCTCCGCGTGCAGCTTTTCTCGCGTCGGGAAATAACGGTACGCCGTACGACGAGACACCTCCGCCGCATCGGCGACTTCCGTGACCGACGGTTGGCCGCCAGCGGCAAGCAGCTTTACGGCGGTTTCGACTAGAAGTCGCCGAGTCCGCTGCTTCTGGCGGGTTCGCCCCACATCCAATGAGCTCGGCCGGCTCGGTGTCTTCGTCTTGCGCATGCGCGACTGTACCACGGACTTCCGGCACTACCGTGCAAGGACAGCACCAGTGTGCCTTATGAGAACGATCGCTGCCTGCGATCTCTAATTGGCTGGAGGGCCTTAATAGTGACACTTACGTGTCTTTATGGCACAGTAGTGCCACAGACGGCCCAGATAGGGTGTCCGCAACACACGGCGGATATCCGGCTGGGGCGTGTGTCGGCAACCTTTAACCAAATCCAGGAGCACCCATGATTAAGAGCTGTGTGTGGATTCCGCTGGTGATTACGGCCGTCGTGGTGGCAGCGCTGCCGTTGCGCGGATCGGCCCAAGGGCATGGGCAGGCGGAGCAGCGCTACCGGTGGGACCCGAACTCCATTGACTGGCGGGACGTAAAGCCCATCGAAGCGCCAGTGGCGCTGAACTTGCGTCACAAGAATCGCGAACTGGTGCGCTTGGGAAGCTACCTCGTCAACGTCGTCGGTGGCTGCAATGACTGTCACAGCGCGGGTCCGCAGACCCAATTCGCACGCGGCGGCAACCCGTTCTTCGGGCAGCCGGTCGTGGTGAACCAGGAAACGTATCTCGGCGGCGGTAGAAGCTTCGGCTCGTTGGTCCCGGGAACACCCCCCATCGTCTCCCGCAACCTGACACCCGACAGATACGGTCGTCCCGGGGGCCATAGTTATGCCGAGTTTCTGTACACGTTCCGCACGGGGACAGATCTCGATCATGCGCACCCGCCGTGCGCGGCAACGGTTGCCGAGAACTGCCTGCCGCCGCCTTTCAATGGCGATCTCATGCAAATCATGCCCTGGCCCGAATATCAGGACATCCCGGAAGTGGAGGTGCGGGCAATGTACGAGTACTTGAGTGCCATACCGTGCATCGCAGGCCCTCCGGCCCCCAGCATCCTGCACAACGACTGTATTTAACCTGGAGCACCCCATGACTGATCAAAGGGTTACACCCGCAGAGCGCGCTCGCTGCAATCAACAACTTGGTTGGGAGTGTCACGCATGCGCGGATTGAGTTCACACCGGCGCGCGGTGGGGCTGGTTGCTACCGGCGCGGCGCTCATCGCACTGACAACGTACGCTTTTGGGCATGAGAACCAACACGCGGCATCGGACGACTGGCACAGTCGTGCTCACGACCCGGGACCCCGTCCCAATCCACCGTCTGCCATCCCCGATCCCGTTCCGGGGCTCAATCCCAATGAGGCGGCGCTCTTTCTGGAGACCCTGTTACGCGTTTCAGAGCTCGAGGGCACGTGCGATACCTGTGCCCAGCAGCCCCAGAACGGACCTCCCATCGATCCGGACCCCCAGAATCCCTTCTCGCCTCTGAAGCTCGTCAACTCCGCGGGCATGGGCCCGGTATTCAACGCGGATCAGTGCTTCATTTGCCATTTCCAGCCGCAGATCGGCGGAAGCTCGCCGCGTATCAACCCGGCCCAAGTCATCGCCCACCGGCTTGGGGGCACTAACACAGTGCCGTCATTCGAGGCGCCCGGCGGCGTGTTTCGCGAGGTGCGTTTCAAGTTCAAGCCCGACGGGACGCGCGATGGGGGCGTGCATAGCCTCTTCACGCTTCAAGGCCGAACCGATGCGCCCGAATGCACCCTCCGGCAGCCGGATTTCAATAGCGAGATGAGCCGCCGGAATATCGCATTCCGGATTCCGCTGCAGTTGTTCGGACTGGGGCTCATCGAGTCCGTCCAGGACAAGGCCATTCGCGCCAACATGTACGCCAACGCCGGCGCCAAGCGCTTCCTGGGTATCGAGGGACACCCCAACATCGTGCCGAACAACGGGACTATCAGCCGCTTTGGGTGGAAGGCGCAGAACGCATCAATCAACATGTTCGCCGGCGAGGCTTACAACGTCGAGATGGGGATCACCAACGACCTGTTCCCGATCTCGCGCAACGAGGACGAGGGATGCAACATAGCCTACGAGCCTTTTGACATGCCGCGGACCGACGTGGAGCTCTATACCAATCCGTTGAAGATCATGCCGGCATGGCTGATGTTCACGGAATTCATGCGTCTGGTCGATGCCCCGCACCCGGCGGTGCTCAGCGCCGGCGCGCAGCGTGGCCGCGAGCTCTTCGCCGAGATCGGGTGTGCGCTGTGCCATACTCCGTCATTCAAGACACCGGGGGTGGCAAACCCACAAGGCCCCTCGGAGGAGATCGGCCCGCACGTGGTCGCGCTGCGTGGGAAGACCGTGAATCTCTACTCCGACTTGCTCGTCCACCACATGGGTGCGACGCTCGCGGATAATATAGTCCAGGGCGATGCGGGACCTGACGAGTTCAGAACCACTCCGCTTTGGGGACTCGGCACACGGCTCTTCCTCCTTCACGATGGACGCACCAGCGACCTGGTCGTGGCAATACGCGATCACTACTCCGCACCGCACTCCGACGGGGGTGACAACCCGGCGAGGGACTCACATTCGAGCTCATACCGTCCGTCTGAAGCGAATGCGGTCGTCGAACGGTTCGAGATGCTGGGGGATACGGAAAAACAAGCGATTCTGGATTTCCTGCGAGACCTGTGATGTACCGCCGAGTGTGGCTGGCCGTCATCGCATTGTGGTTGTCGGCAGTGAGCGGGGGCGCGCTCGCTGTCGATGACATCCACGCCGCCGATCCGTTCGATGGTCAGTGGAAGCTCGATCTGGAGCGGTCGCGGATTACCTGCCGCGACCGCCCCGCCCATATGCTCATCACCCTGCGAACCGTCGGCCAATTGGTGTCCTACACCTCCGAGAC
>DASXYR010000112.1:0-6740 GCA_036502385.1 Gemmatimonadaceae bacterium | reverse complement strand
ATTCCGCGGAATTACCGCAACTACAAGCGTGGAGACATCATCGTTTCGCTCGCTGGAGTCGCGACCAATTTTCTGATTGCGATCGCGTGCATCCCGCTCATCATCGCCGTTGGGGCGCTCGGCCGCGCCGTTCCCGTCGCTAGCGAGACTGGTTCACTGATCCAGACCATGCTGCTCTACGGCATTCTGATAAATCTCGCGCTGGCCGCGTTCAACTTGATCCCGATTCCGCCGCTCGACGGATCCCACGTCTTCAAGTACATCCTGCCGCCCGCCTGGGCTCTCAACTACCAGCGACTCGGCGCGCAGGGCTTGCTGATACTCTTTCTCCTCATCAGCTTCGGCGGTCCGCTGCTAAATTTCTGGTTCAAGCCGGTTCTCTTTCTCGATCGCCTCGCCTCGCGCGCGGTTTTCCCATACATCCTGCCCAGTCAATGGACGATGTAGCGCTCGCTGATCCGCCTCGCATGATGACTCCATCGGGATCGGAGGTCTTCGTCGTCGAGCTGGCCGAATTCTCGGGGCCTCTGGATCTGCTGCTGTCGCTCATACGCGACGAGCAGATAGACATCTACGACATTCCAATCGCCAGAATCGCCGAGCAGTTCCTCGGGCGAATTTCGTCGCTCAAGCTCGACGAGGCGGCCGATTATCTCGAAATGGCGGCCCGCCTCGTTCGCATCAAGGCGCAGATGCTGCTGCCGCGACGAGAGGGTGAGGACGTCTGGGACGATCCGCGTGCCGAACTGGTGCGCCGGCTGCTCGAGTATCAGCAGGTGCGCGAGGTGGTCGACGTGCTCGAGCGTCGGAGCGAAGAACGCCGCGGAAGATTCGCGCGCGCCTACACACAGCAGGCGATTCAGGTTCCTGTTCCTGGTGCGCTGAGAATCTCGTTGCCGGAGCTTCTCAGCGCGGTCGACAGAGTGCTCCGCCTTGCCCGGAAGCCGCACATCCATGACGTGGTGCCGCGCGCTCTCGATGTCGACGGCGCGATCGGGATCGTCCGCGCCCTCCTTGCGATCCGATCGCACGCACAATGGAAGGACGTTCTCCCCCGAAAGGCGGAGCCGTGGGAAGTTCTGTCACTGCTGCTTGCGCTATTGGAGCTCGCCAAGCTCGGCGAGCTCAGACTTGCGCAGCCGCGCCCGTTTGCCGCCTTCGAGATATCTCGTGACAGCACTGGCGAAGCTGCTTGAGGCCGCGCTCTTCGCGAGCGCAGTTCCGGTTCCTGTCGAAGCACTTCGTGTCATGGCGAAGCACGCCGACGACGGCGAGACGACGCTCGACATCGCGCTCGCTGAGCTGCGGGACCACTATGATTCCGACGGCCACGGCGTCGAGCTGATCGAGGTCGCCGGCGGGTGGCAAATTCTCACCCGGCCCGAGTACACCGAGGCAATCGAGCGCGCGCAACTGGCGGCGCGTCCGCAGCGCCTTTCAATGGCCGCTCTCGAGACACTCGCGATTATCGCCTACCGGCAGCCCATCGGCCGAGCGGAGATCGAGGAGATTCGCGGCGTCGGCGCGGGCGCGATACTCAAGTCCCTTCACGAGCGCGCTCTGATTGACATCGTCGCCCGCGGCGAAGGTCTCGGAAGACCGCTCCTCTACGGGACGACTCCATCATTCCTCGAGCAGTTTGCGCTTCGGCACCTGGAAGAACTCCCTCGCGCCGACGAGCTGGCGATCGCGCTGCGAGCGCCGAGACCCGCCACTCCAACCTCGGTACCCGCAGTCACGGACAACGGCGAGGCCCCGCCACGGGCAGATTGATGCCCGAGTCGATGAGGATCCAGCGCGCCCTGGCGCGCGCGGGTGTCGCTTCACGTCGTGGCGCCGAAGAGCTGGTGGCAGCGGGGCGGGTACAGATCAACGGTGCGGTCGCCGAGACCGGACAAAGCGTCGATCCGGCGCACGACACGATCACGGTTGACGGGAAGAAGGTCGCCGCGCCGACGGCCCTCAGGTGGATAGTTCTCAACAAACCGACGGGCGTGCTGACGACCCGCGACGATCCGTCCGGCCGCCGAACTGTCTTCGAGCTCGTGGACGACGTGCCGGGCCTCACCTACGTCGGCCGGCTCGATTACATGACCGAAGGGGTGCTTCTCCTGACTACCGACGGGGACGCGGCGCACAAATTGACTCACCCGAGCAACGAGATCGAGCGCACCTACATCGCGACGGTCCGCGGCGACGGGGCTGACGCGGCACGCGCGGCGATGAGAGGTGTAGAGCTGGAGGACGGGCTCGTCGTACCGCGCAACGTCGTCGCGCGGCGCGTCGCGCGCGGGATGTGGGAGCTCGAGCTCACGATCGCGGAAGGCAGGAAGCACGAGGTCAGAAGGTTGTGCGAGGCGCTCGGATTGAGAGTGGAGCGGCTGGTGCGCACGAAATTCGGCCCTGTAAAGCTTGGATCACTGGAGACCGGAAAGACGCGAGCGCTGACGGCCCGCGAAGGTGAGATCATATCCGCGCTGACGAAAGGCGGCGAAGGAAGCAAGACAATCAAATCCGCGCTTACCACGGGCGGCGACCGAAGCAAGACCACTAAGCGAGGACCATCACGTGACAGGAAGCGCCGTTACAGCCGCTGATGCATCGATCGTTCAGGAGGTAGTAAGACAGGTCGGGCGTCGCATCGTCGGCCAGGACTACATGGTCGAACGACTACTCATAAGCCTGCTCACCGGCGGGCACGTGCTGCTCGAAGGTGTTCCGGGACTGGCGAAGACGCTCACGGTGAGAACTCTCGCTGAGACTATCAACACGAGCTTCAGCCGAATCCAGTTCACGCCCGATCTTCTGCCGGCGGATGTCGTGGGCACGCAGATCTACGACCAGTCGAACGGAAGGTTCTCGGTGAAGAAGGGGCCGATCTTCGCGAACATCATTCTCGCGGACGAGATCAACCGGGCGCCGGCGAAGGTCCAGGCCGCACTGCTCGAGGCGATGCAGGAAAAGCAGGTCACGATCGGCGGCACCACCCACATTCTCGAGGAGCCATTCCTCGTCCTCGCGACGCAGAACCCCATCGAGCAGGAGGGGACCTATCCTCTCCCCGAGGCGCAAGTCGACCGGTTCATGTTGAAGCTCCACGTCGGCTATCCGTCGCGCGAAGAGGAGAAGGAGGTTCTCCGCAGAATGGCGAGCGGCGAGCCGATCCCGGTGGATCGCGTCGCCACACCCGCTCAGATCCTGAACACGCGTCGGCACATCGCCGAGCTGTACATGGACGAGCGCATCGTCGACTACATCGTCGAGATCGTCCACGCGACGAGAAATCCCGAGCAGGCCGGCCTGCCCGATCTCAAACCGCTGATCGAATTCGGCGCGAGTCCTCGCGCGACGCTGTCGCTCGCGCAGGCGTCGCGCGCGCACGCGTTCCTGCGCGGCCGGGCGTTCGTGACGCCGGACGACGTGAAGGCGATCGCGCCGGACGTCTTGCGGCATCGCGTCCTCCGCACCTACGAGGCAGAAGCCGAAGAGGTGACGAGCGACGAGATCGTGAGCAGGGTCCTGGAAGCGATTCCGGCCCCGTGATCGGTAAGTTCCGGCTTCGCGGGCGCAAAGCCGCGCCGGCACGCACCCCGGAAAAACCGATGGGCGTGCCGCCGGAGATTCTGCGGCAAGTGAAGCTGATCGAGCTCCGCACGCGCGGGCTCGTCAATTCCGTCTTCACGGGCGAATACCGCTCGGTGTTCAAAGGTCAGGGGATGGAATTCTCCGAGGTCCGCGAGTATCAGCCGGGCGACGAGGTACGCTCGATCGACTGGAACGTCACCGCGCGCATGCGGCGCCCGTTCGTGAAGCGGTACATCGAAGAGCGCGAGCTGACTGTGATGCTCGTCGTAGACCTGTCTGGCTCGGAGCGATTCGGAACCGTCAAGCGATTCAAGAGCGAGCTTGCCTCCGAGCTCGCAGCGGTGCTGGCGATGTCGGCAATCCGAAACAACGATCGGGTAGGCGTGCTTCTATTCACCGATCGCGTCGAGCACGTCATTCCCCCGAGGAAGGGAAGGCGACACGTCCTGCGCATCATCCGCGATCTGCTCGCCTTCGAGCCCGTTGGCCGGGGAACGGACATGGTGACGGCAATCGACTATGTCGCGCGCATGTTGAACGAGCACGCGATCGTGTTCATCGTCTCGGATTTCCTGGAGGCGGACATCGATCACCCGCTCAAGCTGCTCGCGCAGCGTCACGACGTCGTTGCCGTGACGGTCGAGGACCCCAGCGAGCGGCAGCTTCCGGACATCGGCATCGCGCGCCTGATCGATCCCGAGACTGGTGAGACGTTCGAGGTCGACACCAGCCATCCGAGGGTCAGAGAGTCCTACTCGAAGCAAGTGTTGGCCGAGCGGGAGGCGCGCAAGCATCTCCTGCGGCGACTGGCGATCGACGAGGTGGCCGTGCGAACCGAAGGCGGAGTTGTCGAGCCGCTCCTGAGATTTTTCCGCGCGCGCGAAACGAGGGCGCACCGCCGGTGATTCGTCTTTGCATCGGCTTGCTTCTGCTGTTGCGGGTGGTCATACCCGAACGAGCAAGTGCGCAGGCTGCACCGTTCACGGTACAAATGGGCTACAGGGTGAGCCCGGACACGGTCATCATCGGCCAGCAATTCGACCTATTCGTGAAAGTGCTGGCGCCAAAGGGAGTTCGCTTCGAGTTTCCGGCGGGCCCGGACACCGCGACTCAAAATGGCGTTCGCCCGATCGATCTGCGCGGCGAGAAGCTCGTCAGCATGCTCGGCGACACCGCCGTCGCTCTCTACCATCTCATGGCGTGGGACATCGGCGTGCAGCCGCTGCGAATGCCGGATGTGCGCGTCACCTTCGGCAAGGAAGAACGCAGGCCAGCGCTTGGCGGCGCTTCAGTCTTCGTCAGATCGGTGCTGCCCGCCGACACCGCCCTGCGAGTGCCGAAACCGCCACGCCCGCCGATCATACTTCCCGTATTCAACTGGTGGCCGTGGATCGCACTTCTCGCCGCGATCATCGTCGCGGCCCTCCTGTGGTGGGCGTGGCGCCGCTACCGCAACCGGCCGAAGGCTCCTGTGGATCCATACGTCCGCGCGCAACGCGAGCTCGATCGCATCGAGAAGCTGCGTCTCATAGAGGAAGGTCGCGCGGCGCTGTACCTGGCGCTCGTGGTCGATGTCGCCCGAGTGTATCTCGCGGCCCGCGTTCAAGGCGTGCGCCGTTCTGATACGACGACGGAGTTGCTCCGCGCAATGCAACCGCGCGATGGCGTGGAGGCCGAGCTCCCGGAGCTTCTCGAGCGAGCGGACATGGTGAAGTTTGCGAAGGCTGAGGTGTCGAGCGACGAGGCCCGCGCGGTCGGAGTTGCCACGCGTGCCGTGATCGATCACGTCGAGGCGCGGCTCAATCCTGAGTCCGAGCCCGCCAAGCGCGCAGCCAAAGCTGCAGCGACGAAGGAACGTGCAGCGTGAAGGTGTTCGGACTGTTCGAGCTGTACACGCCGGAGGCGCTCTGGCTGCTATTGCTCTTGCCCGCGTGGTGGATCTGGCGCAGGCTTCGACGGAAGGATGCGATCGTCTTCTCGCGTACATCGGTCCTCGCGTCCGGACCGGCGACCGGAAGCTGGATACCGAAAGCGATCTTCATACTTCGCAATGTCGCGCTTGCCTCGCTCGTCGTCGCGCTCGCGCGTCCGCGATCCGGCGCCCACGTCGAGACCCAGACGAGCGAGGGCATCAACATCGTTCTCGCCATCGATCTCTCCAGCTCGATGCTCGCGCTCGACTTCCGTCCCGCGAACCGCATCGAGGTGGCGAAGGCCAAGGTCAAGCAGTTCATCTCGCGCCGCACATCGGACAGAATCGGAATCGTCGCATTCGCGGGCGAGGCGCTCACGCAGGTGCCGCTCACGACCGACTATCCTGTGGTCCTCCAGGCAGTCTCGAATCTTCAGGCGGGCCAGCTCGAGGATGGCACCGCGATCGGCACTGCGATCGCGACGGCGGCCAACCGTCTGAGGGATGCACCCGGACGTTCTCGCGTACTGATCCTCCTCACGGATGGCGTCAACAATCGCGGCACTGTGGACCCGCTCACTGCGGCGAAAGCTGCCGCGGCCTACGGCATAAAGATCTACGGCATCGGCGTCGGCAGCGCAGGCATGGCGCCGGTTCCAGTGGGCCGGAATGCCGCCGGCGGACTCAACTACGAATATCAGCCGGTCGAGATCGATGAAGGCTTGCTCACGAACATCGCGCGCATGACCGGCGGCCGATATTTCCGGGCGCGCGACGCCGCCGCATTGCAGAACATCTACGCGCAAATCGACCAACTCGAGCGGGCGCCGGTTCATTCCAGCAGTATCGTCCGTTATCGGGAGCTCTATCGCTGGCCCCTCGTGATTGGCCTGCTCGCGCTGTTCGGCGAGCTCGCGCTCGTCGCGTGGAAGGCACCGCTCCCGTGACGACGCTCTTTCAATACATCCAATGGCCGTGGGCGATTGCGCTCGCTATCGCGCTGCCTCTCGTGACTGCCTGGCTCGTCCGCTGGGGCGTGCTGGCGCGAACGGCGCGGCTCGCCCGACTCGGCACTCCGTCCATGATCGCGCGCCTCGCACCATCGATCACGCCTCACCGCACCTGGACGCGCGTGTTCCGTGCCGCGCTCGCAACGCTTCTGCTCGGACTCGCGTTCGCGGGACCGCGGTGGGGAATTGAGCAGACGATCGTGAAGCAGCAGGGTGTCGATGTCGTGCTCGCG
>DASXYR010000111.1:0-3019 GCA_036502385.1 Gemmatimonadaceae bacterium | reverse complement strand
CGACGCTCTCCTTCTTTGGCTTGGCCTCGGCTGGTGCGGGGCCGGCCGATGCGTCCAGAATGTCAGGCGCGTCGTAGCCCGGGATGTTGACGAGCCGAGAGATCGGGAAGTACTCGAGCTCGTCGTCGTGGTACGCGGAGGACTCGAGCAGATCGAGCTGTCCGGTTTTGCGCTCGGGATCGAGCCACGCGTCGTACTGCTCCGGCGCGAGCAGCACAGCCATCCGATCGTGGAAGCGGCTGTACCACTCGTCCGCGTCTTTTACGATCACGGTGGAGGACCAGACGCCATCGTCGTCCTTCCGCGCGCGCCAGCGACTCCATAGTCCAGCCATTGCGATCGGACGGCGGTCGCGGTGACGAATGAGGTGCGGAGTCTTGCGTCCCTTGTCGCCAACCCATTCGATGATGCCGTCGACGACCACCAGACACCGCCGGCTCCGCCACGCGTCCTGAAATGTAGGCGCGGTCGAGACGGTCTCGATCCGCGCGTTGAAGGTCGAGTACTGTGAGTCGAACGCGTCGACCTTCTCGCGGCTCGCCAACTTCGGCGGAATGAGATTCCAGTGCATCGTGCGCAGCACGCGCTCGCGCAGGAACGGATCGAAGTAGACGCTCGGAATCTCCTCGCGCGGATTCAGATTGTAGCGCGGCTTCCAGTCGCTCGGCACGAACTTCTTCGTGTAGCCGTAGACCTTTTCGGTGATCCCGTCAGGATTTATTACCGTCGCGCGTCCGCACATATGCGAACGGTATTTCAAGTCACGGCAAACGGCCAGAGGTCGGAGCGACAAAGCGCTCCTGGACCGGCACCTCGACTTCGGCGCGCCGCACTGCACCCGTTGAATCCTCTAGTTGGCCCACCCGCGTTGCCTCCTGGATTTCGACCAGCTTGCCGGTCTTCACGTCGTAGATGTAACCGTAGATTGGGATGGTCTTCGGTACAAGCGGATGACGACGAATGCGGGTGACGTCGTCGATGACGGCCTGCTTCGCATCCTTGATCGTGAGCCAGTCGATGAAGCGTCCCTCCTGCGAGCCCGGGCCTTTCCCAACATCGCGAAAACCATTCTCACCGAGCTCGGCGGTCTCGAGGCTGTTCGCGAGGAGATCGCGTATCACTTCGTCGGTGAAGAATTCCATGCCGCAGTTGGTGTGGTGAATGACAAACCATTCGCGAGTGCCAAGGAGCTTGTAGGAGATCACCAGCGAGCGGATTGCGTCATCGCTCGCACGGCCGCCGGCATTGCGGATGACGTGCGCGTCACCTTCGCTGAGTCCCGCGTATTTGGCGGGGTCGAGCCGCGCGTCCATGCAGGTAAGAATCGCAAAACGGCGGGCGGGCGGGAGCGCCAGGTTCGTCTTGTTGCCGAATGATTCGGAGTAGCCGGCGTTAGCCTTGAGAACTTCGTCGAGCACGGTGGACATGAGTTACCCTCGGTAAGTGGAAACAAAAAAAGCCCCGGACGAGAGCCCGGGGCAGGAGCGAAGCGGTTTCAGTCGCTAAGACTCGTCAACACCGGGCGCAGTAAAGGCGCGAACACGCGCATGCCTTACAGCACGCGACACGGCAGACGAGGGAGTGGCAGGAAATCATTCTGCCCGGACGATAGAATGCGGACAGGAGACTGTCAATAGCAAAAGCCGTCAAGATCTCGTAAAGTCCTGTGGTAGGCCTAGTCTCCGACGACGCCCCTTTGCGTTGCTCCATAGCGCAGACCGTAGCCGATCTTGTACAGCGGATGGGCGGTGTCGTGCGGAATGTCCGACCGCTGGGCTTCGACCTCCTGCATCGACGACGGCAACTCGAATGGCAGCTTGCCTTCGGGCTGGGCTTTGCCAGTCACGACATCGAGCAGCGCGGCATCGCTGACACCGAAGTTTCCGATCAGCGCGCTGGCGCGATCTCTAAGCGGGGTCAGAATCGCGGGACGATCGAGATAGATCGTGACGATCGTGGGCACCGCGGCGGTGATTCGCTTGATCTCCTCGAACTCCGCGTTGCCATCCTGGAAGCCGAGGTCACCCTCGTGCTGCATGGAGCCGAACATGTAACTCGGGTGGAGCGTCTGGAACGGCGCGGTCGTGCGCACGATCGCAATGTCCGCCTTCGACAGATCGGGCTCGACAATGAATCCGTAACTCGCCGCTACCTTCGGATCGATGCCGTGGAGAAAAACGCGCTTCCCACTCGGCGCGAGCGGGAGGATGTTCTTCTTGTTCTCGAGGAGAACCAGCGCGCGACGCTGCGCCGCGGTGCCTGCCGCCTGAAATGGTGCGCTTCCCGCTATTCGATCCGCGCTTGCCGCATCGACATATGGATTCTCGAACAGCCCCAGTCTGAACTTCGTCTGCGCGATCCGGTTGGCGGATTGATCGATACGCTGCTGGGTGATCTTTCCGGACTTCACCGCATCGACGAGAAATTGCGCCTCCTCGGTGCCGCCGAACTGATCGACGCCGGCGTTGACGGCCTTGGCGAATCGATCCTCCTTCGAGAGCTGCTCGACACCCCACGGCATCGCCACCATCGCAAACGTCGGACGCTCCCCGGTTGGAGCTCCATTGCGGCAAGTTTCGCCGCAGTCGTTGGTGACCGCCCAGTCGGTGAGTATCACACCATCGAATCCGTATCGATCGCGGAGCAACCCGGTCAACAGCTGTCGATTGAATCCCGCGCCGACCTGCTCCAACGGCTGTCCGTTTAAAGTTGCGCCCTGAAGTATCGAATAGGTCGGCATCACGCCGGCGACGTGCGCCGCGAACGCGCCGAGGAACGGCTTGACGTGGTAGTCGAGTTTCCCCGCTTCGAATGCTGCGTACTTACCGTAACTCGAATGACTGTCGAGGCCGTTCCTCTGCGCGCCGTATCCGACCCAGTGCTTCACAACTGCCAGCACGCCGGTGGAATCGACGCCGTTCGTGCCGTGCTGGAATCCTTCCACGTACGCGCGCACCAGCTTCTCCGTGAGGTCCGCGTCCTCGCCGAACGTCCCGTTGATTCTGCTCCAACGTGGCTC